>DAIOUP010000403.1:0-2611 GCA_036759465.1 Bacteroidales bacterium | reverse complement strand
CATGAAGCTCAATTATACCGACCCCGACTTCCTCAACAGCAACGGCGGCCTTAAGCAACAATACCTGCAGCAGGAATACTACCTTTCGCAACTGGCCGGAGGTGCCTCGGGCCAATGGCAATGGTCGGCCTCCGGCGATTTGGTTTGGAATCGCCTCGAAGCCGATCATTTTAATCGAAAACCTGAACGGCTCACTACCTATCTCAACGCCTCAGTCCTGTGGAAATTCCCTCGCTGGGAGCTGGCTTCACATCTTCTTTTCGTGCAGGCCTTCGATCAAACAAAGACGGATCAAAGCAGTAAGCCTCGTCGCGCTTTCAGTCCCGGATTGAGTGCTTCATGGCGAATTGCTGACAACAGCCACTCCCGGCTCAGGTTTTCCTACAAGGATGCCTTCCGTATGCCCACATTCAACGAGCTGTATTACAATATAGTAGGAAATCCAGGCCTGAAGCCCGAACGTGCAGGATTGTTCAACTTTGGGTATATTGACGAAACAGACCTGAATGGATTGCGCTTGCACTTCAATGCAGATCTGTTTTACAACCGGGTCAGGGATAAAATTATCGCCATACCTACCAAAAACCTTTTTGTATGGTCGATGCGCAACATTGGGAAAGTCTCCGTTGCTGGTTTCGAAGCCGGGGTGCGGGGCGAATGGGTTGACCTTGTTGGGTTCAATGCTTATGCCCAACTCAACTATTCTTATCAGTCTGCCGTTGACCGCAGCCTGCCCGATTCGCCTTCCTACAACCACCAGATTGCCTACATCCCGAGACACAGCCTGAACGGATTTTTAAACATGGAAAAAGGCTCGCTGTCAGCCGGAGGTAGTTTCTTCATCAACAGTGCCCGTTATTTCCTGCCCGAAAACCGTCGCGAAAACCGCCTGCCCGCCTGGTGGACAATAGATCTGAATGCTTCATATCGCTTCAATTTTGCCTCCTTCCCAACACGAATAAGGCTGGATGTCAATAATATACTCAACCGGCAATATGAGGTTATACGAAGTTTTCCCATGCCGGGTCGGTCGGTTATGCTCACCCTTAGCGCAGGCTCCAAAAGATGAACAGCAGATTAATTTCCTTTTTGCTTGTCTTTATGCTCTTGCTGGTGTCATGCACCGATGAAAAGCCCGACCCGCAAACGCTGCCATCCGGCACCAAAAGCCTGTATGTGCTCAATGAGGGCCTTTTCAGCATGAACAACAGCAGTCTGACGCTTTTCGACCAGGAGAGCCGGTCGGCATTCACCGACTTTTTCGAGCAGACCAATGGCCGCCGGCTGGGCGATACCGGAAACGATATGGCTATCTATGGTGGCAAACTTTATATTGTACTCACTGGTTCAAGTCAGGTTGAAGTGCTGGAGGCCGGCACCGGTAAATCGCTCCGGCAAATACCGTTTTTCGATGGTCAGAGAGCGCGCCAGCCCAGAGCAGTTGCTTTCTGGGGAAGCAAGGCCTATGTGGCCTGTATGGATGGAATGGTTGTGGCCATCGACACAGCTTCGCTTCAAATCGAAGCTATGGTGCGTGCCGGTTCAAACCCCGATGGCATTGCTGCCTCTGCCGCCAAGCTTTATGTGAGCAATTCCGGCGGACTCAATTTCCCGCACTACGACAGCACCGTTTCGGTGATCGATGTGGCAAGCCTTAACGAAATCCGCAAAATCAATGTAGGCATCAATCCGGGTGCCATCGCCACCGACCCGCGCGGCGAGGTATATGTGGTGCGAAGGGGCAATTATGGCAGTGTGCCTCCTGCCCTGGTAGTCATCAACCCCACCACTGATGCAGTAAAGCTCGAAGTGCAGATCCCTGTGCTACAACTTTTTATTTATGGCGATACGGCCTGGCTCACCCATATCGACTACAGCGGTAGCATGCAATCGTCCATTGTCCTCTGGGATACCAAAAGTGAGGTTCTGCTGACAAATCAGTTCATCACCGATGGCACAATGCCCGAAACCGTTTATGGCATTTTTGCAGATCGTCCGCGCGAATTGGTTTACGTGGCAGATGCCCGCTCATTTGTCAACACCGGAATGGTGCATGCCTACAACCTGCAGGGGATAAAACAATTCAGCTTTCCGGCCGGTCTCAACCCATCCAAAATGGTGGCAAAATAGTGCCTGAATTCAAAGATTCGGCATACAATAATCTAAGATTCATCAGATACTTCGTGTATGCGGATCACCACCAATTAATCAACCCCGACAGGGCTGGCATGTTTGTAATCGAGGAAAAGAATCAAAACACCGACCCGCCTAGGCGGGGTCGCATGTTTTTATTACAACACAAAAAGAATGACGACAATCAACTACCGCCCAGAAACCAAAACCTTCAATACCATGCTGCTACGGCTGCCTGTAATCCGAACCAGATAAACCCCCGGTTTCAGATTGCTTGTTCCGAGTGCAAGTTCATGCGTTCCGAGCTCCAGTACTTCGTTTCTCAACACCTTCAGCAATCGTCCGTCGCTGCCCAACAGTTCAAGCCGAAATTTCTGATTTTCAGTGGTGTTTATGCTCAACGTCGTTGGCCCTGTTGTCGGATTTGGCCACAAACTGGCTTCAAAATCCGGTTTTTTTGTTTCGGAGTACCCTATAT
>DAIOUP010000402.1:0-2627 GCA_036759465.1 Bacteroidales bacterium | reverse complement strand
TGGCCAGGGCAAATCCTCCGCCAAACAGCAAAAGTATATGCCAGGGCAGTTTTGATGCCGTTTGCCAGTCGAGCAGGTAACTGCCTTTTTTGCTGTGCGATGGAATGAGAAAGAGTATAACCGCCATTGCTATAGCCACTGTACCGTCGTTGATGAAGCCACTCTTGGTGAAAAGCCCTGCCCAGCCCGGTATTTTAACGAAGCCCAGGTCTAAGTTGCTTCGGAAAATCCACAGGATGGCGAGCAGAAAAAAAACCGCAAATACTGTTCTTTCTTCCTGACCGGCTTTGCCCATGCGCTTTAGCTCGTCGTGAAAAGTGCTTTTACTAATTTCTGCAAAATGCCTGTTATCAGGCTTGTACATAAAGTATAGCAAGGACCAAGCGAGGGCAAAAAGCATCAAACTCACCGGGAAGGCAAACATCAGCCATGAGGAAAAGGATATTTCCGGTGCGTCGGGAAAATAGATGTGAAAGATCCTGGCAAACGACAAATTTGGCGGTGTGCCTACTAAGGTGGCTATGCCACCGATTGAGGCAGCATAGGCTATGCTCAGCAACAGTCCGACACTAAAATCGCCCGCCTTGTCTTTTCCTGAGAATGCCTCAATCTGATCTATGACCGACATGGCAATCGGCAGCATCATCATTGCGGTGGCGGTGTTGGATATCCACATCGAAAGGAAAAACGAAGCCAGCATAAAGCCGAGTAGAATGCTTGCAGGACTCACGCCAGTTAGGCTTAAAATCTTCAAAGCGATACGCCGGTGCAGGTTCCATCGTTCCATGGCAAGCGCTACCAGAAAGCCGCCCATAAACAGGAAAATCACATCATTGAAATAAGCGGCTGAAATCGTTTTGCCATCCATAACCCCGAAGAGCGGGAAAAGAGCAACGGGAAGGAGAGAGGTAACGGCCAGCGGAACGACGCCTGTTATCCACCAAACAGCCATCAGCAAGGCAATGCAAAAGGTTCTCGTTACTTCCGGTTTGCCGGGCTCGAGGTCGGCAAAAAGCAGTATAGCCAGAATTACCAACGGAGTAACAATCAAACTGATAAACTGCCTGGCTTTCATGTTGCTCAGCTTTTGGTTTCTGCTTCTGATCCGCTCTTATTCTACCGTGAGTATAAGTTCCGTTAAAGGTAATGAATTATCGGCCTGATATTCATCAAATTCTACTTTACGCAATCAATGGGGCTTCTGGGTGCTGAAGAGTACTTTTTCGATATAGATGGCTTGATTTTTTTGGTGTCCAAAAGGTGTTAATAGTAAAGCGCCCTGAATTTAACGCCATCAATTCTGTTGAATTCCACGGCCGGAAAGGGGACCTTAAGCATATTGAGTGTTTGAAGCAGTGCCCGAACGCTTTTTCGGCGGGCTGGTATTTTCGACAGATCAACGTCAAGTGAGAGGATGAACTGGCTATAGCGTTCCAGATGCGGAAATGGCTGGCCCTGATACCAGGTAGGGTTTTCGAATTCTTTGATCATGCCGTTGGCGCTGTAGCCAAAAGCCACATTCAGCCATGGTGGTAATTTTTCAATGCCGCTTATACTTTTCAGATTGGCCGAAAGCCAATAGGTATGGCCATTGTAGTCGAGGAAAAAACTCTCCACGGGGGTTTCGCCCAGTATGGGATGGTATTTGGGATAGCCGCTGGGCGAATACGAAAACTTCATGATCGCGTGCTGTTGCCCGAAAACGGCCTGCTGCGTTGCAAACAAAGCCGAGCCCATGGTGTTGGCGGCTACATCCCACCACGAAAATCCCCAGCCCTCATACATGCCGTCGAATATTTCGATAGGCAGCTGAAACAGGAAACCTACGGGTGCACTCCAAATTAGCGCTTTTTTTTCGTCCATGCCGGCCCATCGCAACGCGTTATAGGCGCCTTTGCTCTCCCAATAGGCTGCGTAGGCATGGCCAAATTTATCCATGCCGCGATAACCCTTGAGGTCGTTATAGAAATGAAAGGGCACCCGATCATGCTCCTTGTACCACACAAATCCCAAAAAGGACAGTCCTCCGGAATAGATTGCCGCTCCGCCGGCTGCCACTCCAAAAAGACGGGATTGGTTGAGGGCGTCGGAAACTGGGACATCATTCTGACAAAAAGTCAACCCCGGCCTTAGGATAAAAAACAAGATAAAACATACTGGCAAGAAGTTGCCAATCTTAGCTTTTAACAAATAAATTGCCATGGCCACCTGGCTATAGATGGACGGATAAGTTTTACTCGAAAAATACGAATTATTTGCTCGCATTTCAACACGAGTATTTGATTAGTTGATTAGAGACCGGCCTTGCCGAGATAAAGAAATTATAAACCTAAAAAATGTGAATTAAGCCCGAAATCTAAAACACTTGACCTAATTGTTCGTTTACCCGGAAATACAACAACAATTGCCATGAAATGTCCTGTTTGTGTTGACGTAGGCCTGGTTATGTCGGAGCGCCAGGGAGTGGAAATCGACTATTGCCCCAAATGCCGTGGTATATGGCTCGACAGGGGAGAGCTCGATAAAATTCTCGATCGGGCAAAGACGGATGAGCGCGAAATGATGCCTCCGCCATCAACGCAGAGAGAATACCGAAAGTACGATTCCGAGGATTATTACAAGTATAA
>DAIOUP010000401.1:0-2632 GCA_036759465.1 Bacteroidales bacterium | reverse complement strand
TCTGTCTCCCTCCATTTTCGATGGCCACGAGCAAATCGCTAACAAATGCATCAAGGTCAATTTGTCGCATACTCAATGCAACATCCAGGCTCAATTTGCTACCAAACGTTTTTCGCTTTTCAGGATCAGCCATCATCGAATAACCGTTGCGAACAAAAACCGGTATAGTCTCAGGAAAAGCCTCCGCGATGCTGTTAAGGTCAGCATTTCTGTCGATAAGCTCTTTTTTTTGCTCCAGCTTCATGACATCATCTTTGATGAAGCAAAATTAAACACTTATTTGGTATTTATTTACTTATTTTCTTATATTGTGATGTTCTAAATATTTCTAATTGATTTTCAATGGTTTACTAGATAATTTAGAATGCTTAACCCGAAATGGAGTGCTTTGTGCAGATTTTATGCTTGACAAAGGTTTAAAAAAGGCAGTACCTTTGCACCGAAACTCAATAGGGGTGCCTTTCCCGAAGTATCGGGATGAAATACAGGCTGAGATCATACCCTTGGAACCTGATCCGGGTAATGCCGGCGAAGGGAAAAAGTAAAGCCATTCCCTATTGGTTTATTGGTTCATTGTTAAACCTTTAAATCAATTGTCATGTTGAAAAGTTATTTCTTCATTGCTTGGGTGCTGCTGTTTTCAGCAGGACTGCATGCGCAGCATACCCTGCGTGGCAGGGTGGTCGATGCTGCCGACCAACATCCCCTTCCAGGAGCACATCTGCGGCTGTTGGGACAAAACTACCAGCAGGTGAGTGCAGCTGATGGCACATTCAGGTTCAACAGATTAAAGCCGGGTACTTACCAATTAAAGGTAAGTTATGTTGGCTACCAGACCCTTGAGAGGGAAATTGTGCTCGACAAAGACCTCGATATCATAATTTCGCTCAGCGAAACCAGCCAGATGCAGGAGGAGGTTGTGGTGATGTCGACCAGGCTAGGCCGCAATAGTGCAGCCACCTTTACGACCCTCGACAGGCAGGCCATACGCCAACAAAACTCGGGAGTCGATCTGCCCTATTTACTTACCATGACCCCATCGCTGGTTGTTAACTCCGATGCTGGCGCAGGCATCGGCTATACAGGCATTCGCATTCGCGGCTCAGAAATTACCCGTATCAATGTTACGCTCAACGGCGTTCCGGTGAATGACCCCGAGTCTCATGGCGTTTGGTTCGTCAACCTGCCCGACCTGAGCAGTTCGGTCGAAAGCATGCAAATTCAACGTGGTGTGGGAACGTCGACCAATGGTAGTGCGGCTTTTGGCGCAAGTATCAACATTAGTACGCTTTCGCGTTCGGAGCACCCCTTTGCCGAAATCACTTCGGGAATGGGATCATTCAACAGCTTTCGCAATACGCTCAATTTCAGCACCGGGACCAACGAAAAAGGCCTTACGCTGGAAGGAAGGCTCAGTAAAATTTCCTCCGATGGCTATATCGAGCGCGGATGGTCGGACCTTAAGTCGTTTTACCTCTCCGGAAGCTGGACGAGTGCCCGAAGTCTGGTTAAATTGATGGCAACGAGCGGGGCCGAAAAAACCTATCAGGCCTGGAATGGCATTCCCAGAGAAATGCTGAAAACAAACAGACGATATAATCCTGCCGGAGAAATCGCTGATAGTCAAGGAAGTATAATTGGCCATTACGACAATGAAACCGACAACTACCAGCAGGATTATTATCAGTTGCACACGGCGCACCAAATAGACCCATCGAATACACTCACGGCCACTGCTTTCCTTACGATTGGGCGAGGATATTACGAAAATTGGAAAAACAATGAAAGATTTAGCAAATACGGTTTAAGCAATCCAATTATTGGTGGCGTAGAAGTTAAACGCTCTGATCTTATCCGTCAAAAATGGCTCGACAACAGCTTCTATGGCCTGCAGATGGGTCATATTTTCGAAATGCAGAATTTGACGGTTCGATCGGGGGCCGGTATAAATCAATACGTTGGTGATCATTTTGGATATATCATCTGGTCGCGCGTGGCCTCTGTCGACAACAAAACCCCATGGTATTTCAATACAGGAATCAAAACCGATGCAAGCATTTTCAGCAAAATCGATCTGAAACCTGTCAGTAACTGGGAAATTTATGGAGATCTTCAACTGAGAGCGATAGAATATAAAATAGAAGGCACACATGACGACCTTCGCAACCTCAGCCAACAGCACAGTTTTGTTTTCTTTAATCCGAAAGCCGGTATTACCAGGCATCTGGGCAACAAAGACCACCTTTACCTGCAACTGGCCATCGCCAACCGCGAACCCAACCGCACAGCCTACCGTGATCTCGATCCGGGACAGGAGGTAAAACCCGAACGGCTGTATAATATCGAATGCGGTTACAGACACCAGCGCAATGCCTGGCAGCTGGAAACCAATGCATTTTTTATGTATTACAAAGATCAGCTGGTGCTCACCGGTAAAATAAATAATGTTGGTTCGCCAATAATGACCAACGTGCCAAAAAGTTATCGTCTGGGCTGGGAAAACCTGCTTAGATGGCAACCTCTGCCCGAAATAAGTCTTGCCGGCCACTTCAGCCTGAGCACAAACCGCATTATTGGATTTGTGGAGTATGTTGACAATTGGAACCACTGGGACGACCCTGATCATCAGCCT
>DAIOUP010000400.1:0-2634 GCA_036759465.1 Bacteroidales bacterium | reverse complement strand
AATGCAGGTCGCGGTTGGGGCCGGTAACTTCCACCTGCCAATACGACAAGCCGCGCAATCCTGTCGTAATCGACGGTATATCAGGGCCAATCATGCTGGTATCGGAAACCAGAATGATGTCGGCTTTTAGCATTTCCTTATGTTCTGTGCACCACTTGCCAAGGTTGGGTGAGCCTATCTCCTCTTCGCCCTCGATCATGAACTTAACGTTGCAGGGTAAATTGCCGGTGGCAATCATGGTTTCGAAGGCTTTGGCGTGCATAAATGCCTGGCCTTTATCATCGTCAGCGCCTCGTGCATAAATTTTGCCATCGCGGATCTCGGGTTCGAAGGGTGGGCTTTTCCAAAGCTCAATCGGGTCAACGGGCATTACGTCGTAGTGGCCATAAACCAGTACGGTAGGCAGCGCAGGGTCAATGATCTTTTCGCCGTAAACAACGGGGTTACCATCGCTGGGCATAACCTCGGCCTTGTCGGCGCCGGCCTTAAGAATGCTGTCGCGCCAATACTCGGCGGCGCGTATCATGTCGGGTTTATGATCGCTTTGAGAACTGATGGAGGGTATGCGGATTAGCCCGAAAAGTTCATCCAGAAATCGGTCTTTGTTGGCTTCGATGTAAGATTTAATGTTGTCCATTGCTTGTGTTTTACGTTTGGTGCTAAGGTAGCCAATTCGTTCCTGATAGCAAGGCCAACCAGTAGCTGTTCAAGCGCTTTTAAGCTTTTTTTCAAATTCACCAAGCAGGGTTGCGCAATCAGAAAAGGCCTTGTTGTTTGTCCTTTGGGTTCAGCTTCATTTCAGCCACGTGCACTTCCAGCCAGGTCCATTTTCCTTCGGGCAACAGCCAGCTTACCCTGATGCGCGAAGGCACCTCAATTCCTTCAAACCTCTCCCACTCAAGGGCTTCGGTTGTCCATTCCACACGTTGCTCGTCTTTTTCATTCATAAATCGCATGGCTGAGAGCGATTTGAAGCGACCAAGCTCATCAAAAGTGAAGCGGGCATCGGCGCTCATTGCTCCGAAACGCATTGTTGCGATGGCGGTATTGCTGTCCACTGGTTTCCAATGAATGTTCTTGCTGAGTGCTGCCGAGGGATACCATACCATTTCTCCCAAATAACGAATCAAGCTGCCCTCTACTGTTTTTCGTCCGTTAGCCTTCACCACATCGATTAAACCATTTGCATTAATGTGCATTTCGGTTTTTTCGGACGAGAAAATGTCTCTGCCCCTGATCTGAACGAAAGGACTCATTTCGAGTTTAACTTTCCAGATAAACGCCGCAGGATCAATAAATGCATACTGCTCGGCGATTGCCTGAATCCAACGTTGCTGCCCGGGCTTAAATTTCATCTTCAGCTCCTGACGCGCCCAAACGGCATTGATTTTAGGATGATTAGCAATGCCGCACCGATCGATCCATCGCGCAACAGGTTTCGGCAGGTCATCGCTAAAACTTGTCTCTTGGGGTTCTTGCGTGTTTTCGTATTGCTGCGTGCTGAAAAGATGTTGCAGTTCATCGCTGTTTTCGAGCGATATGCGAAGCATGCCAAACCATATTGCTGCAACGATCAGGATCAGGGCGTTAGGAAGCATCCCATATTTGGCAGCCTGCCAGGAAATGATGATTAAAACGGCTGATACCACGGCACCCGACAAAGCCACAAATGGCCATGCTTCGTTCGACAACAGAAATAGGACCATGGCGGTGAAAAATAGTATTGCTGCAACAAGCCAGCCCATGCCCGCCGCACGGCTTATGCTTAAATCAAGGTCATCGAGGCGCGCCAGACCAAAAGCTTTTAAAAAGCCCATCAGATGGATGATTCCGTGAACAAGTAGCAATGCTGAGAAAAGAAAGCGTGTCATGGCCGACCTTATTTATCTTGAAAAGAGGTAAAACTTCAAGCCGATGGCGGCAAAGGACGAACCAGGGATTTCGGCTCCTTCGGGATTGTAAGGATCGGTAAAAATGCGCGAACCGCGATAGATCGTACCATATAGACCCAGACGAGGTTTCCCGTTTTCGGTAAGCAGATTGCCCTTCAGGGAAAGTGTAGCACCCGAGCTGCGCTTGTTCAGCTTGTAATCGGGCAAAGGCCCATTGTCCTCGGTGTATAAATGATTGAACTGCGTTAGATAGCCCGCCGAGAGCCTGAGCCCGGTTTTGGGCAATTTTCCCGGAAACAAATATATTCCGAGGGTTAACGGAATATTCACCTGATTTACGCACATCTCGCGCGTTCCTGCAAAACCCGCCCCGGCATCATTGTAAAGCATGGTTTGTCGGTTGTTCATGAAATCAAAGCCTGACTCAATTTCCACATTACCAAATCGTTGTGATGCCCTGATTCCGGCATGATATCCCGATTTGGTTGCTCCCGTGAGGGCATCGGGTTCTTTACCGACAGCAGCCATATCGGTGTTTTCGGTGATGCCTCCTTTATTAATGCCTGCTATAACCGAAAGATGGGTTTTGGTGGTTTGCTGGCCAGTGCTGCACGACAACAGCAATACCGGAATGATTAGCTTAAAAAAACTTTTCATATTATTGGTATTCAATTTTATATGATATTCTCAATGATTAAGTAAAGCGCTTTGAAGATACCGCCCGCAAGGTGCGGAATGACAT
>DAIOUP010000399.1:0-2636 GCA_036759465.1 Bacteroidales bacterium | reverse complement strand
CAATCCTGGTGTCCAATGAGTTTGGGCATTTTGTGGCATTCAATCAACAATCGCTGCGGTTGCTTGGACGAAGTGCAGAAGAGCTTCTTGAAATGAGAATTCCCGATGTTCTACTGCCCGAGGATATTGAAAGGGGAATAGAACATTTTATTAGCGTAAAGGAAACGGGCTTTGCTTATGGCGAGTACCGCTATTTGAACAAGAATGGCACTGCCAGCTGGTGGTCGGTAGCCGCAACCAAAATTTCAGAAACGAGGTTTGTCGCTTTTTGTCTTGATATCACCTACCGAAAAATTTTAGAGCACTCAGCTCAGGAATATCTGGCTTTGCTCAACAAGTCGGAGGAAGTTGGCAATACGGGCAGCTGGAGACTTCGGCATTCCGACAATAGACTGTCATGGTCCGATCAGACCTACCGCATATTTGGCCTTGAGCCCGGTAAGCAGCCAATGACACTGGAAGGCTTTTATGAGCTCATTCATCCTGATGACCGTGGTATGGTCATCAACAAATTTGCCAATTCATTGGAAAGCGGTGCCCATGTCTATTCAGCCACACACAGGATTATCCAACGGTGCACTGGAGAAGTGCGTTTGCTGGCTGAGCAGGGGATGCATATCCACGATGCTGATGGCAATTTGGTGGAAACGATTGGCAATGTGCGCGATATCACCGCCCAGCGGCAGGCTGAGGAAGAAGCAGAAATGTTCAGAATAAGCGCCGATCAGGGATTGCATGGAAAGATAATTATAGATATTGAAGGCAATATCTTATTTGTAAATCAGCAATATGCCAATATTCATGGCTATTCTGCTGAGGAAATGAAGGGCGAGAATATAAGGGCAATTAGGTGCTACGAGCACAATAATCAATTGCGCCAGCTTAGTGGCGAAATTGTGGATTATGGAAGTGCTGGGCCGGTTGAAATATGGCACATCCACAAGGATGGAGACCAATTCCCCATGTTGATGAGCGGCATACTGCTGCCGGAAATGCTGGGCAAACTCAGGCTTGTTGCAATTAGTGCTGTAGACACCCGGGCCTATCACAAGGCTATACGCGATTACAAGGGACTGTTCGACCAGATGCAGGATGGTTTCGCTCTGCATGAAATCATCTGCGACGATTCGGGAACGCCGGTTGATTGTAGGTTTTTGGCAGTGAATCCGGCCTTCGAAAAGTTAACCGGTCTGAAAGCAGAGGATGT
Organism: Bacteroidales bacterium; assembly: GCA_036759465.1. Classification (GTDB taxonomy): domain Bacteria; phylum Bacteroidota; class Bacteroidia; order Bacteroidales; family F082; genus JALNZU01. The sequence continues at coordinate 1,429 of DAIOUP010000399.1, read as the reverse complement.
TGTAGGCCGTACCGTTTTGGAGGTTATGCCACAAACCGAGCCGGAGTGGATAGAAAAATATGGCGCAGTAGCCCTAACCGGCGAGGGCATTTCGTTCGAAAGCTACAGTGGCGCATTGAATAAATATTTCACCGTAACTGCTTTCAGGCCCGAAATAAACCAGTTTGCAACCCTTTTTCTCGACGTCACAGAGGCCAAGAAATTGGAACATCGGCTAAGGGAAACCAGCCAATACCTCGAAAACCTGATAAACTATGCCAATGCGCCCATCATCGTTTGGGACACAAACTTCATCATTACCCGTTTCAATCAGGCTTTCGAGAGCCTTACCGGGATAGCGGCCGCCGATGCGATAGGCCAGTCTGTGGATATTCTTTTTCCAGAATAGTTAAAAAAGCAAACTATTGCGTTTATTAAGGCCACCACAAGTGCTTAGGCAAAATGGGAAACCGTGGAAATCCCAATTCAGCACAAGGACGGTTCGGTGAGAACAGTGTTGTGGAACTCGGCAGGCATTTTGGACAGCACCGGAAAAACCCTTGTGAGTACCATAGCCCAAGGACACGATATCACCGAAAGAAAGAAAGCAGAAGAAAAAGTAAAGCGAAGCGAGCAGCACCTCAGGTATCTTTTGGGAATGCACCGCATGCTTGAGGAGGCCGAACAGGACCTGGTGCATTATATACTCGAGGCAGGCATAAAGGTTACAAACAGTGAATTTGCTTTCTGGGCAAAGGTTGACGTCGAAGGTAGGGTGATGAATGTCAATGCGTGGTCGAAAGGCGTTATGGCGGCATGCGACCTGCCACAAAAAACGCATGAGTTCCGGCTCGATGAAATCAGGCTGTTGTGCGAGTCGGTAAGGAGAAAAGAGCCGATGATTGTGAATCGTTATCAATTGGATGACATTGAAAAAAGTGGAACACCCGAAGGTCATGACCCCATCTCCAGATTTCTGAGCGTTCCGGTGCTTATAAACAATAAGGTGGTTGCTATAGGTGCAGTGGCCAACAAGGCCGAAGAATATGACGAAACCGACATTGCCTCGATGACTTCGCTGCTGCGGGAAATGTGGAATATCCTCGAATTAAAGGAAACCCGTCAGCAGCTGATCAATTCGGAAGAGCAATACAGATTGCTTTTCCAAAACATGAACGCGGGCTTTTTGCTTGTGGAGGCTTTTGTAGACGACAAAGGCGAGGTGAGCGATATGATCATTGTGGCAGCAAACGAAAAGTTTACAACCCTTCCTAATAAAACACTTGAAGAAATCATAGGACGTCCTATTACCCAGATACTAACTGGCATCAACCAGGACTCGGTCGACTGGATTGGCATGTTTAGCAAGGTTGCCAGAACAGGAGAATCCATAATAACTGAAGAGTATTCATCAAACCTCAACACTTATTTCTCAATTGCAGCCTATCAG
>DAIOUP010000398.1:0-2650 GCA_036759465.1 Bacteroidales bacterium | reverse complement strand
GATATGAACTCGGTGCTGCAAATCGGCCAGCACATCAACTTTCTTTATAAAGGCGAGCTGTGGTGGACCGGCGACAAAAACAGCATCCTGCACACAAGCAACCCTGAGCTCAACGAGTTTGTCTTTAGTACAGAATTAACAAGGCGACTTAAATAACGCTCCCATGATCGACACCATTATATTTATCCTGCTTGTACTGGGTGCCATTGGCGGTTACCGCAACGGTCTCATTTCCGAAGTCACTTCACTTATCGCGCTCTTGCTGGGCTTTGTTGCGGCCTATCATTTCTCGGGCATCACAGCCGAATTCCTCACCGAAATACTCGGTGTGGGAGGCAGGTTTCTTTCGATACTTGCCTTCATCGTTACCCTCATTTTGGTAGTGATGCTGATTATGGGCATAGGCAAGCTGATCGAAAAGTTTACCGAGAGCCTGATGTTGGGCTTTTTCAACCGCATTGCGGGCGCGGTTTTTGGCCTGCTCAAAGGCGCTCTTATTCTGAGCCTGCTCATTATGCTCCTCAACTTCCTGAAGATTTCCGACCACCTGATCCCATCCGACAAACGACAAAGCTCCTGGTTTTATCCCCGACTGGAGACCTTTGCTCCTTCGGTGCTCAAAAGGGCCGGCGTTGGAAAATACCTGCCCGATGCACTAAAAGATGAGCTTAAAGACGAAGAAGCTGATAATGCCGCCTCCGTGATTATCTGACAAAAGTCGCCGCTATTCGTTTCTGCTACAACCCCAGACTCATGCTCACCAGTTCGGCGATGTCGTAGTTTTTCATCCGTTCTTCCTGGTTTTTGTATTTGATGCCATCGCTCATCATTACCATGCAAAACGGACAGGCGGTAGCAATAATCTGAGCGCCCGAGGCAATGGCCTCCTCGGTGCGTTCGATGAAAACTTCCTTATTGCCTTTTTCGGCTTCCTTAAACATTTGTCCGCCTCCGGCGCCACAGCAGAGCGCCTTGCTGCGGTTGCGCTTCATCTCCACTTTGGGTGTCGGTATGGCATCCAGAATGACGCGCGGGGCATCATATTCATTGTTCGCGCGGCCAAGATAACAGGGGTCGTGAAATACGATGCTCTTGCCGTCGAAGGGATTGCTCTTGATGTTGATTTTGCCGCTTTCGATCATCGTCTGCAATAACTGCGTATGATGCCAAACCTCGTAATGCCCGCCCAGCACCGGATATTCGTGCTTGAGTGTGTTATAATCGTGCGGGCAGCAACTTACGATCTTTTTTACACCATAACCATCAAGTATTTGTATATTGGTAAGGGCCTGCATTTGGAAAAGCATCTCATTGCCAGCTCGCCGGGCCACATCGCCGCTGTCGCTTTCCTCGCTCCCGAGCACGGCATAATCAATACCCAAATAAGTCAGTATTTTGGCAAACTCGCGGGTAACCTTTCGGTAACGGTCGTCGAAAGCGCCGGCCGATCCCACCCAGAATAACCACTCGGGCTGATGACCTGAGGCCACCACTTCGGCCATCACAGGCACCTTGACTGCTATTTTGTTTTCCATGGTAAATGCGATTTCAGGTTAGTCAATCTTGTTCATCACCAGATCTTCGGTCCATCTCAGCCTGTCGTGAGGCGAAAACTGCCAGGGCGCTCCATTATTCTCAATATTGGTGAATGCCGCATTCAATCCGCCTGGGGCAGCCGACTTTTCGAGCACCAGATAACGGCGCATATCGAGGATGATCGACGGCTGGTGAATGTTGACGGGGCATTCCATGGCGCAGGCATTGCACATGGTGCAGGCCCACAGTTCCTCCTCAGTGATATAATTGCCCAGCAGCGCCTTGCCATCGTCATACGTGGCACCCTCTTTGGCCAGTCCGGGACCTTTCTCCTTCATCCTGGCGCGAAGATCCATCATAATCTTGCGGGGCGAAAGCAGCTTGCCGGTGATGTTGGCCGGACAAACCGCAGTGCACCTGCCACACTCGGTGCACGAAAGGGCATTCATATAGTTTACCCAGTTTACATCTTCGGCATCGGCTACTCCGAAACGTGAGGGCGCTTCGACGGGTACGTCGGCCGCAAGCGAGGGATCGAGCATAAGTTTCACCTCCTGGGTAATGCTGTCCATATTATCGACAACCCCAAGTGGTTCGATGCGGCTGACGAAAACATTGGGCACCGACATGAACACGTGAAAATGCTTGGAATAAGGCAAAACATTGGCAAAAACGAAAATCAGCAGGATGTGAAACCACCAATTGAACTCGTGCCAGAAATGCAACTGAGCTGCGCTCATACCTTCGAACCAACCGGCCATTAGTGCACTCACAGGATAGCTCCCCACGATGGACCGTCCGACTGCACCGGCATCGAGCAGATAAAATGTGTTCATACCCAGCAGGCTAACCATCAGCAGCAGAATAAAGCTGAGGGCCAGGTTGGCATCAGCTTTGGAAACCGGCTTCATCTCAAGCCCGTAGAATCGCTTGATCTTGAAAAACAGCCTGCGTGCCAAAAAAACAATGATGCTGATGAGGATGATAATTGCAAACACATCGCCCGCACCGGTAAGAAAATCATAGAACAAGCCCAAAAACCCAAACGCACGTTCGGTGCCGGCTAGCCCATCAATGACCATTTCGATGCTTCCGAAAAGGATGATGATAAACC
>DAIOUP010000397.1:0-2668 GCA_036759465.1 Bacteroidales bacterium | reverse complement strand
ATCTTGACGATCCCACCAAAGTTATTGGGTGCCTTTCCGAGCCGCTCATTTCGCCCAACGAAGAAGAGCGCGAAGGCTATGTGCCAAATGTGGTGTATTCGTGCGGCAGTATCATCAACAACGACGAGCTTGTTATTCCGTATGCCATGAGCGATACGGCTTCCACCTATTGCACTGTTCCGCTGAAGGAATTGCTTACGGCCCTTGTGCCATCCGATTTGCAAAGAGGCCGAAAAGCTTCCGAGAAAGCTAAAGCAAGGGTACTGGTGGTGGAGGATGAGGTAATTAATCAGAAAGTTATCGCCGGTATTTTAAAGGGTGATGGTTATGATGTGGAAATAGCACCCGACGGAATAGTTGCTCTCATGCAAATCAGCAAAGGAAAGTTCGATGTGGTGCTCTCAGATATCGCCATGCCCAATCTCGACGGGTATCAGATGCTTGAGTTTATCAAGGCCAACCATATTGATGTTCCCGTGATCTTTCTCTCCGGACATACCAGTCCGGAAGACGAAGCCAGAGGGCTTAGCCTTGGTGCCGCCGATTACATTCGCAAACCCATCGACCGCAATCTTCTGCTGCTACGTTTGCAACGATTACTCAACCGGCAGTAAACAAACCATTGCGTCTTACGATGACGGTAGCCAACAGGTAAGCTATCGTGCTTTCTGCACCCTGATTACGGTTGATGTTGCGGGGCTCAATGCCATCGTTGCAGCCTTTTGTCTCTGGGTCGAAAACGTTTATATTCAAATCGTTTTCGCCGTAAAACCACGCATAAGCTTTTTCCATTTTTTCGATCAGATCGGCTTTGTTAGTGGCTGCATAGGCTTGTTCGTACATGGCCACCATGGCAAAGGCGTCGATAGGTTGCTGGGCAAAGAGTTCGTAGTTGCTGTCGAAGCGCAGCCAACGGTGGTTACCAATCAGGCTAAGCCAGGGGTTGACAAAGCACTTGCTTTCGAGAAATTTTCGGGTTATTTCGGCCACCATGAGGTAGCTTTCGTCGCGCAACAACTTATATGATGCATAAAGTGAGGCCGGTATCAGCCCGTTGTCGTAGGTGAGGGCATCTTCGAACCAATGCCACCAGTCGCGTTTGTGCTGGTGATAGCGTAGGCAAAGGGTGTCGGCAAGTTTTTTAATGGTATGAATAATGCGTTCCTGATCTGGAAATTTTCGGTGATACTCAAGCAATCCGAAGATGACATTGGCAAAGCCGCGGGCATATTTCAACTTACCGATGTGGGGAAGCGAGCGGTGAAACATTTCGTGGGCGGTTTGAAACAAGGCATCGCAGGGTGAGTGGCTGATAAGATGGCCCAGAAGCCACATGGCGCGACCGTATGCATCGTCCGAAAAATCCTGATCGTATTTTTTGCGGTCGAAGGAGAGATAGTTGGAAAAAGCTCCTGAATCCTCCTGCATATGCGCAACAAAAGCCAAATAAGTGGAGAGGAGGTTGGTGTCCAGTTGTTCAATGCCGGCTTCGTCGGCCATCAGCAAGCAAAGCGCCGCCCTGGCATTGTCGTCGAGGCAGTAGCCGTGTTCGTAGGATGGGATGATTCCCTTGGCGTGCTGCAACAGTCCTGTGCTGGTGGTGAGCCGGCGCAGGTGAGAAGTGGCATATTCGGCTTGAATATCAGCGAACAAAACCGACCTGCGCTGGCTGACAGCCAGGCGTAGCGTGTCGAGGTAACGCAGTCCTGATTTAGGCCAGGTGATGGTTGTTCCGTATTCGAATGCTTTCTTTTGTAGGGATTTTAAATCGTCGGTCCTCTCCAGCAAGGCATTCACTTTTTGTGCCAGCACATCGCTGCGCTGGAAGTCGAACAAAATGCCAAGACCCTGCTGAAGCAATTCCTCGGCGTGCCAGTATGGCGTGCTGAATACAGCACAACCACCGCTAACAGCGTAGCTTAACGTGCCGCTGGTGATTTGTGCGCGGTTGAGGTAGGGGGTCACATACAAATCGGCATGATAAAGCAACGACATCAGCTCCAATTCATCAACATATCTGTTGTCGAATTGCACATGATTGCTCAGGTTTAGTTTTACAACGAGGTCCTGAAGCATATTTCTGTACTCTTCACCGGCCAGCCGAATAATGTGAGGATGGGTTTTTCCGAGTACAACATACAGAATATCAGGATTCTTCTCAACAATTGCAGGCAAAGCCCTGATAACGGTTTCGATGCCCTTGCTTCGGCCAATAAGGCCGAAAGTCAGCATGACCTTACGGCCATTCCAGCTTTCGGGTCTTGTTCCAAGATTTTCGAAACAGGCCTCGAAATCAGGCACACCGTGAGGGATGTGCACAATTTTTTCGGCAGGCACGTCAAACACCTCTTTCAAAAAGCCGATTGCCAGACAGTTCATTATAATCACATAGTCGGAATAGGCGGCAATGCGTCTATGCACTTCACGTTGATGAAAGCTTGGTTTTTCGAGCACGGTGTGAAATGTGCTGACCAAAGGAATTTTAAGTCGTCTGAGCAGATTGAGCAACATCACCCCGCTTTCGCCGCCAAAAATGCCATATTCGTGCTGAAGCAAAAGCATATCGGCACCGCTTTGATTTATGTAATTGGCTGCATCGGCATAGGCAGCTGCGTCATCATCGCGAATGGTTTTTTCAACGATTGAAGGGTATGGATAAGTCATATCC
>DAIOUP010000396.1:0-2681 GCA_036759465.1 Bacteroidales bacterium | reverse complement strand
GTTTGACAATTAATATGTTGAATCTGATAACATTAGTTCTGCAATAAGGCAAAAGCCTACGGGCACTTTATTCCGCCCAAACAACATAATACGGAAAAGTCTATTTCTCAGGCACTTCTTCTAACGTTCCCATTTACCCTTTTCCACCTCCCAGTCGTAGCCGAAAAACCCGCTGGCATCGATGCCTTCAGGCCCTACAAGCAGCCAACCGGCCCTGAAAATCATCACATCCGGGAAAGCAGTAATACCTGAAAAGTAATGGTTTTGCATGGCTGCCCGCAAACCCGGCATACCGCTGCCACCTACCATGCCGACAACATGGTTTTCGGTCCCCGGCATGGGATAAAGTATATAATATCCAAGATCGTCGCCTTTCCATCGTTGAGATCCAAGCTTAACATAACCCTTTCCGGCCCTGAATGGCGCATACGAAAGCAATTTGTCCCAGGCCCGGTTGTTGTCGGCATTGCCATAAAGGATAACATTTCGGCCAGCGTAATTTTCATTTTTGAAAAGCGTGTCGGCTATCACCTCAGGTGCGCCGTTGGCCCTGTAGAGGAAAGCCTCGGCATCGAACAAGGCCCTTCGCTTGTTCCACTCGCGCTCTTCGGCTGCGCCTCCCGTGCCGTAAACCAGTACAAAACCATGATCGAAGGCGGATTTAAAGCCCCCATTGCGGTCAGGATGCTTTTCGTCGAACGATGGAGTGGCAAGGGGCTTCCAGCCGTTGTTAGCACGTACGAAATGCCTTTTGTTATTGGCTTTCATCCGTTTTCCGTCAATGACCACATGTCTTATCTCCTGGCCTTTGAAAGCTTCATCCGACAAACTCAGCGCCCTGACATTGCTGGTGTTGATGTTGATTTTGCCGTGGCTTCGTATGGCTTTGACGGTGCTAAGGCTGCCGTTTTCCTGTTGTTGCATGATGGTGAGCCAGCCTGTGGTGGCATTCACGCTGATGCTGGCGGTGGTCAGGCTAAGCGTATCGCGACGTGCAACAGCTTTGAGGCTGTGCTTCTTCAGAAACTCGAAAAGCGGTGGCCAGTCCATGCTTTCGTCTCCGTACCAGTGCGTTCCTCCGGGATACTCATAATACTCCATATTGGGATGAACCGTTGCAAGCATTTCGCGCATTTGCCGGGCTTGTTGTACCGGCACTACCTCGTCGGCATCGCCGTGCAGGACATAAAGCGGGGTTTGGAGGTAATTGTCAAAATAATCCTTCATGCGGGCATGAAGGGCTGCGGCATAAAGCATTTTGAAGTGAGGCTGATTGAAAAATGCGGTGTCGCTGCCCGTACGGCGATAGCCAATGATGTCGGGGTAGCCGGCTGCCGGTGCCATGGCGGCAAACATACCGGGATAAGTGCCGCCCATCACCCAGGTGCCATGCCCGCCCATGCTGTGGCCGGTAACGTAGGTGCGCAGGGAATCGGTTTTCCAGACGCGCCGGGCCTGATTGAGCACCTCAAAGGCGTCGAGCCGGCCCCAGTCTTCCCAGTTGAAGCCAAAAGGACGGCGGTTGGTGGGTGCCACCAGGTGCGTCCAGTCTTTGGCTTTGTAAGCTCTGGTTTGGTTGGTGGCTTCCACCGAAGCACCATGCAGCGAAAGCACCAGCGGCTGGCCAGGGTTGTCGGTAAGCGAAGGTATCAGGCTGAAATACTGCACACTACCATCGATCCGGCTCACAAATGTGCGCTCGTGATGACGCTTTGCATCCTGCACTTTCAGCTGTATTCTGATGCTATGCAACAGCTGTCCTGAGGCGTCGGTGAGTTGCAGCCTGGCCTCAATCTTTTCTTTTTCGGTAGTCGACCTAAGGGCCGGAACACGAAATACTACTTTACGCTGACTCATGGCGGGCACACGTTGCAGATCCGAAAGGGCCGTTTCGCCGGTTTCGAGGCTAATGGTCAGTTTTAGACCCGTCAGATCGTTTTCCGTGGCATTGAGCAGCCTGACACCGGCCCACGATTCGGCCGTATCATTAAAAAGCAAAGGCGGCAAGGTCATGTCGCGACGCAGCAGCATCACCGGTTTTTCGGGTTCGATGATGCTGGCTTTGAGCCGCTGAAACCTGCCATAGGAAAACAAAAATTCGTTTTTGCCGGCCTTAAGTTTTATGGGGTGCAGCGTGTAGCCATAATCATAATGGTCGCCCTCGTATGGCAGACCATTCACCAGAGTGAGCGTATTGCCCGTTGCATCGAGCAGCACTATTTTCTCCTCCTTGCTCGCGTAATCTGCATAGAGCCAGCCACGTTGCATGCCCGTGAAAAGGTGGTTGCTGTCGGCCTCAGCTTCAATCCATTGCAACCTGGCTGTTCCCTGCGGAAAATGAGCTACAAAGGTATCACCCGCTTCAGGACTTTGCCAGGCATCCCTGGCCAATTGCCACAAAATCACATCCTGATTGCCCAGCAACATGCCCGGGCGGATGGCATCGTTGAGCAGCAAGCCCTTACGAAAATGGTGTAAAACCCTGCCCTCCTCGATAGTCTCTATTTTTTCCTTGCCAAAGTATTCTACCACATTGCCCTGCTGCTGCGCCGCAACGATCGTTACAACTGTCAGCATCAAAAAAGCAAAAGCCGCGCTTCGTTTCATCTTATTTTGGTTTATTCGGGGTAAAGTTACTTAAACGATTTAGTGAATTGCGTTTTAAAGTTAGACGGTAGAAA
>DAIOUP010000395.1:0-2685 GCA_036759465.1 Bacteroidales bacterium | reverse complement strand
GCTGGGTACTGAGCGCAATATCGTTACACCTATTGCCGGCACCACCCGCGATGCCATCGATGCGCGCATTAAATCGTTTGGCATGGACTTTATCCTGGTTGACACAGCCGGCATCCGGCGCAAGACCAAAGTAACCGAAAATATTGAGTTTTACTCGGTTATGCGCTCCATACGCGCCATTGAGTCGAGCGACGTGGTGATCCTGATGATCGATGCTACAGCCGGGCTTGAGTCACAGGATTTAAACATAATGCGCCTGGTGGTAAAAAACCGCAAAGGACTGGTGCTGGTGGCCAATAAATGGGATTTGGTTGAAAAAGAAACCAATACATTAAAACTGTACGAAAAGCAGCTACGAGACCGTCTGGCACCTTTTACCGATGTACCCATTATTTTCACCTCGGTAACCGAAAAACAGCGAGTACTCAAAGCCCTGCAGGAAGCCCTTCGCGTATACGAAAACCGCAAGCGACGTATCGCAACGGCCGAGCTCAACGATGTGATGCTGCCCATCATCGAGGCCGCACCCCCGCCCGCCACCGGCCGCGGCCAGTACATCAAAATCAAATATGTTACCCAGCTGAAAACCCCAACGCCCCAATTCGCCTTTTTCTGCAACTACCCAAGGGAAGTAAAGGAAAGCTACAAACGCTTCATCGAAAATAAATTGCGCGAAAAATGGGACTTCTGCGGAGTGCCGCTGGAGATCTATTTTCGCGAAAAATGAGCGACGATGTTCGTATCGACAAATGGCTCTGGGTGGTAAGGCTCTTTAAAACGCGTACCCAGGCCGGCGAAGCATGCAGAGGCGGAAAAGTGAAAATCGGGGGACAGTCGGTAAAACCCTCCCGCGAAATCAAGGTGGGCGACATCGTCGAGCTGCAATGGAACCACATCAACCGGCGCGTTCAGGTGAAACAACTGGGAACCAACAGGGTTGGCGCAGCACTGGTGGAACTGTATATGACCGACCTTACCCCAAATGAAGAATACGAGCGCCTCGAGCTGATGCGGCAGTTTAAAGCCGAACAGCGTCAAAGGGGCACCGGTCGTCCTACAAAGAAAGAACGCCGCGACATTGACCGTATAAAAGGACTCGAAAAATGAACCGTATCCTCATCATTCTCCTGCTCCTCGCAGGCCTACAGGCTTCCTGCCAATCCACAAGGACGCTTCAGAAAACTGTCTTCCACAGCCTTGTTTTTTATAATGTTGAAAACCTCTTCGACACTATCAACGACGCAACAACAAACGACGAGGAATTCCTGCCCAATGCCCGCGTGGCCTGGAACACCGAACGTTACAACCGCAAGCTAAGCAACATCGCCCGCGTTTTTGCTTCCATCGACAGTACCAACTTTCCGCACCTCATCGGTTTGGCCGAGGTGGAAAACAGAGCCGTGCTTGAAGACCTTATCCGCCAGCCACATATCGCAGCTGCCAAATATGACATCATTCATTTGAGCGACGACGACCCCAGAGGCATCGAAGTAGCTATGCTTTATCGCACCGAGCATTTTAAACCTTTGATCTACAACGGAATAGATTTTCAGGACAGCGTGCCGGAACGACACATACTTTACGCAGCCTTACTGAACGGACATTCCGACACCCTGCACGTTTTTGTTAACCATTGGAAATCGCGCGGAGGCGGACAGGAAGCTACTGCTCCATCGCGCATGGCAGCTGCACAAGCCCTTCGGAATGCTATAGACTTATTGATGGCTGCGAAGCCCCATGCATTTGTTGTGGTCATGGGCGATTTCAACGACAATCCAACCGACGAAAGCATCACGAAGCATCTCAAGGCTTTGGCGCCCGAACAGGCATTGCGTCAGCCTGCTGCGCTGGTCAATCTGTCAGCCGAGGCTTATGCCGCAGGGCATGGAACGCTTTACTTCGACGGCTGGCACTTTTTCGACCAGATGATGGTTTCGCAGAGCCTCTGGCAGGGAAAGCGTCTGCGTGTGAAGTCGTTCGAGGTCTTTTCACAGCCATGGATGCTTTACAACGACAGCCGGGGCATAGCCCGTCCTAACCGCACCATGTCGGGCAGTCGTTATTTTGGCGGCTACAGCGATCACTTGCCTGTGGTGCTGAAGCTCCAGAGGGTGAGGTAGAAATTCCATCCCTGATTGCGCACTATCCCAATGATATACTGGTATAATTCATTGGCCCAGACCTAACTAATCAAGGTCTGACGATTTTTCACTGCAAAAACCACATGAATTAAAACCTAGGTGTAGGTGTTGGCCATAACGATGAAGTATTTCTATAGATGAAAAGCGATTATGGCACACGAAACCGAAAGTAACAGCGCCAAAGGTGTAAAAATCAACCGCTCGGTTTTGTTTGGCGAACTCAGGTTTCCTAAAACGTTCAGGGTAAAAAGCAAGGTCATTAGCCACATTATAATCTTCAACACCAGGCTGTTAAAAAGCACATTGACAAAACCACCAGCCTGCAGCACCACCCATAGGAAAAAAAGATTGGCCAGCAGCGATATTCCGCCTAGATTATTAAGCTGTCTCCGGCTTTTAATGCGGCTGCCCCAGACAATCTCCTCAGGCAATATGCCTGCCAGCACACTGAGATGAATTAAAAATGAAATGGAAAGTAAGATTGGCGCCATCAATTGGGCAATATTTAGAACTAGGGTCATGTCAATCATATGGGTTATTTTAC
>DAIOUP010000394.1:0-2689 GCA_036759465.1 Bacteroidales bacterium | reverse complement strand
TTACAGCCTACCGGCCGGAGTTCAACTGTTCAAAGGAACCAATCCTGCCGACCCTGATTTTTTGGCATATTATTATAAGGTGGACATGGCAGTACCTGCCATTGGCGTTAGGCCATATCTTGTGGCCAATCCCGCTCAGGTTTACCAGATCTCGGCACAGAAAGGGGCCTATGGTGCTATTAACGGAGGTTATTTCTCGGGAGGTACTTCGGTTTCAACGGTTATTTATCCGGGGCAGGTGAAAGCCACAAATGTCACATCCGTTGTGCGCAACGGGATGAACTATCCGCTTATCCGACCGCTGTTTGCCATGGAGCAGGGCCGACAGCTTACCACACGATGGGTTTATCATCATTCCTACAATTTCGACGATATTTACCACTACACCCAGCCACTGCCTTATGCATGCAACGCCGCCAGCCCGCTTCCGGCGCCAACAAAAGCCGAGGGAACGCAGTACAGCATTATTCTCTTTGGACTTGGTGGCGGTCCGCAGCTTGTAAAAAACGGACAGATCAACATTACATACTGCGAGGAGATATTCTGGGGCAGCGGTGTATTGCTTACCGACTACAGGCCGCGCACGGCTGTGGGGCGCACGGCCGACAACAAGGCAATATTGTTTGTCACAAACAACCTGCGAATTCCCGATGTGGCCGAGCTGATGCTTTCGCTGGGCTGCACCGAAGCCATTAACCTCGACGGCGGCGGCTCAACTGCCATGGCCGTAGGCAACCAAAGCCTTTATAACCAAAACAGGGCCGTTCCAACTGTGCTGGCCATCGTGCACTCCGACTCGCTCAACATACCGCCAACACCCACTTTCACGAAAATTATCGATACCGGCGACCCCGGTGTAACTTCTGCCGGCAGCTGGTTTCCAACGGCTAATCCGGGTTCGTGGCAAAGTCCTTCGATGCTGCATGCCCTGGGCACCAGCAGCCAGTATTACCGCTTTCCGCTCAATCTGCCAGCCCCCGGACAGTACGAAATTTATGGCTGGTGGACTGCTTCGGCCAACAGGGCCACCAATACGCCTTTTGTGATTTCGCATGCCGGACAAACGACCGCGGTGCCCATGAACCAAAGCCAGCAGGGCAGCACATGGGCCTATGTAGGCTCGTTTCAGTTTAGCGGAACCCCTGACGAAAATCTTACCATCACAGCTGCTGCCACCACCGGTGCCTATGTGGTGGCCGATGCCATCAGGATCGTTTCGTACGACCCCAGCCTGAACATCAACATCATCAGCTCGATTGTTCCTGTTCCCGGAATCACCGTCCCTTTGGGAACGCCCAAACCACAGGCCCTTGCACAGCTCAGCCCGCAAACGCAGATCATCACCAACCTGAATCAGGTATTTAACGTTGATTTGCAGTGGAATGCGCCCGATTACAATGCCAATCAGCCAGGTACCTACATGGCTATCGGCACTTTTGAGCTTCCTGAAGGCGTTGTGCAAAGCAATCCGCCGATGCTGCTGCAGGTTACGGCTCCCATAGAGGTGCAGCAGCCAACGGGGCTGAGGCCGGAGGCTTATGCGGGCATAAAAGTCATCAAAGGAGCCGAAAAGGGTCGTTACCTGATTTCGGGAAGAACGACCGAGACCCTTCAGCTGAGCATATTGAGTGCCGACGGAAGGTTGATTGAAAAGTATTCCCTCAGCGGCATGTTTAGCCAGACAGTGCAATTGCCCGAAAATGGCCAGGGAATTTTTGTTGGTATCATCAACGGCCCCAGCGGTACAAGATATTTTAAAATGCTATCACTCTGAGAAACCAAATATGAAAACGATTTTCAACAAGCATCAGGACGATGCTGCTACCAAAAACCGCAACGCACAGCGTAAGCTCAGGATTATTCAGGCTATTTCGCAGCAGGGCGAAGCCATCACCATCCCCGAAATCTGCCGAAAGCTCGACGTGAGCATTCCCACGGGAATAAAGCTGGTCAACGAGCTTCAGGAAGAAGGCCTGCTGAAAGTAGTAGGGAAAAAGGAAAACCAAAATGGCCGGAAGCCCTTGCTTTATGCCCTCAACAACCCCAACTTTTTCGCCATTGCCGTAGAGGTTTCGATAAAACGTATTTCGGTTGCGCTTGTCGATCCGGGCCTTAATGTGTTGAAATACAGGCAGAAAACAGATTTCAAATTAGAGAATACTCAGGAATGTCTTAACGAGGTTATGGATTTTATCAGCCAATGCCTCGAAGGCTGTGAGGTGAAGGAAGACACCGTGCTGGGCATGGGTTTGGGCATTACCGGACGCGTAAACACCGAGTCGGGCAAATCGATTACCTATTTCAATTTTATGGATAGGCCGTTGGCAACATATCTGTCCGACCACTTCAACACCCCTGTTTTCATCGAAAACGACACCCGCTGCCTGGGTATGGCCGAAAAGAATCTGGGCCATGCCATGAACGCATCCAACGCAGTGATTATCAACCTCAGCCGTGGACTTGGCACCGCACTTATCGTCAACGACAATCTGGTGAGCGGCTCGGCGGGTTATGCAGGCGAATTCGGTCATATGCACTTTGGAAATCAGGGAAAAATTTGCCTTTGCGGCAAAGTGGGTTGCCTTGGAACATTGGTTGGCGGCCATGCGCTCGAGGAGCAGTTTACGCAGCAGCTTGCCGAAAGCCAGCCCTCTCTGTTGTCGGGTGATGGTCCGGAAGGCATACGATA
>DAIOUP010000393.1:0-2689 GCA_036759465.1 Bacteroidales bacterium | reverse complement strand
ACCCAGTACGAAGCGTTGCTGCCAACTTTGGATGCGCTTTGCAAAGAATTCTTCCACGCGCATCATCACCTTGGTAAAATGCACCGAAAGCAGCCCGGCAAGCAGCCCGAGTCCGACAAAATAGAGGGTCGAATGGGGGTCGAACAGCAATTCTTCTCCAAGGGGATACATTACGGCGCGCCCCAGCACAAAATACGACATGATTACGGCCGTGAGGGTAGCAATAAGCAGCGGTATCATCGAGGCAAAGGCCAGATCGATGGCCATTACCTCAAGCGCGAAAACAATAGCCGCTACGGGCGACTGGAAAATGGCTGCCATGGCAGCTGCACTGGCCAATCCGATCATCAGTATGATGTGCCGGTGATTCAGCCGCAGTGCCTGTCCGATGTTTGAGCCCACGGCGGCACCGGTGCTCACCGTCGGGCCTTCGAGCCCAACCGATCCGCCAAAACCTACGGTGAGCGCACTCGAAACGATGGCCGAATAAGTGTTGTGAAAACGGATCAACCCGTTGCGACGGGCTATGGCGTGAAGCACTCCGGGAATGCCGTGACCTGGTTCCTGCCTGACAATATAACGCATGAAAAGCACCGCCAGCAAAATGCCTGCCGCCGGATAAAACATGAACAGGAAATAATCGTATTGGCTTGCAAACCAGCTCGTAAGCAGGTATTGTATGAAATGCGCCGACTTTTTGATGATGATGGCAGCCACGGCAGCTGCTATGCCCACCACCACACTCAGCAGGTAAATGTATTGCTGCTCGCTGATATGTCTGATTCTCCAGGCGTGGAATCGGGTGAGCAGAACATTGCGGCGTTTCATGTTTAGTGATTGACTGGCTAATGTAGCAAGAAAAAAGCATAGGCCCTGTTTGTTGCCGGCGCCATCAGGGCGAATAATTAATTTAGCGGTCAAATTAATACAGGTGCGAATAATCAGTTACAACGTCAACGGCATCCGCTCGGCCATGAGCAAGGGATTGCTGCAGTGGATCGATACGGCCAAACCCGATGTGGTCTGCCTCCAGGAAATTAAAGCTACTCCAGACCAGTTACCACTTTTCGAGATCGAGATGATGGGATATAAACACTACTGGTTTCCGGCCGAAAAGAAAGGCTACAGCGGCGTGGCCATACTCAGCCTTACGGAACCGGATAATGTGATCAGCGGCATGGATATGCCCGTTTACGATGCCGAAGGCCGCTTCCTGAGGGTCGATTTTGGCGCCTTGTCTGTCGTGTCGGTCTATCACCCCTCGGGCAGCAGCGGCGATGAGCGTCAGGCCTTCAAGATGCAATGGCTTGCCGACTTTGAAGATTATGTGGAGCAACTCAGGTTGTCGCGACCATATCTCGTGCTATCGGGCGACTACAACATCTGCCATCAGCCCATCGACATACACGACCCCGTGCGCAACGCCACCATGTCGGGCTTTTTACCCGAAGAACGCGAGTGGATGAGCGGGTTTCTGGCAAAAGGATATATCGACACCTTCCGGCATCTGGTGAAATCCCCTCATCAATACAGCTGGTGGAGCTATCGCGCCAACGCCCGCGCCAACAACAAGGGCTGGCGTATCGATTATCACATGATTACCGAAAACCTCCTGCCGAACCTTCGTGCGGCGCGTATCTTTCCGCAGGCTGTTCATTCCGATCACTGCCCGGTTTTCGTCGAGATCGATTGGTAATATAGTTCACAACTGTCCGAAATAGGCTGATGATTTTGCCGCATCATGCCTCCGGATTTTCATTCCGATTATCGTTCGTCTTGCCCCATTTCATTCGTGTATTTTATAACGAGGAACTAAAAATTTTGAACACTTTTTCGGTGTTTCTAAACATTTATTATTAACACCTTTGTTTGACCTTTATACACCGAACCGAACTAATTGCCAAATCATGCTTAAAGCCTTAATCAGCATCAGCTTACGCAACAAGGCGATGGTGCTTCTTGCCACAGCCACCATGGCTTTGTTCGGGTTGTTTGCCCTGTTTCAGCTTCCCATTGGCGCCGTGCCCGACGTAACAACCAATCAGGTGCAGGTGATCACCACCACGCGCAACCTGAGCACGGCCGACGTGGAACGCTTTATCACCCACCCCGTGGAGCTCGAAATGGCCAACCTGCCAGGCCTGGTCGAAATCAGATCGGTCTCGAAATTTGGCCTGTCGGTAGTTACCGTAGTTTTCGATGATAAGATAGGCACCTACCTTCCCCGACAGCTCATCGCCGAACGCATTCAGGCTGCCGTCGAAAATATCCCCCAGGGCTTTGGCACGCCCTTTATGGGACCAATTTCTACCGGTTTGGGCGAGATTTACCAATATGTATTGGAGGTTGAACCTGAATACCAACACCTCTACTCGGCTTCCGACCTGCGTACCATACAGGACTGGGTGGTCAAACGTCAGCTATCGGGCATTCCTGGTGTGGTGGAGGTAAACACCTGGGGCGGTTTGCTCAAGCAGTACGAAGTGGCTGTTGACCCGGCGCGCCTCAAAGCTTCAGGCATTGCCATAACCGATGTTTTCGATGCCCTTGAGCGCAACAACAGCCTGGCCGGCGCCGGTTATATCGAAAAAAACCAGCAGGCTTACTTTATCCGCAGCGAAGGCTTGATCGACAATATCGACGAATTGCGTCAGGTGGTGGTGGCCCGCAAGGGTGGTCTCATCATCCG
>DAIOUP010000392.1:0-2693 GCA_036759465.1 Bacteroidales bacterium | reverse complement strand
ACTTTCACCTACACTCCTGTTAACGGCGATGTTGTTACTGTTGTGCTAACTTCGAGCATTGGATGCGCCTTGAACAACCCAGCAACTTCCAACCCGCTCGTGGTTAATGTTACGGGCAACCTTGTTGCAGGTGTCAGCATTACAGCCAGCGCAAATAATGTGTGCACCGGCACACCTGTAACTTTCACTGCTCTGCCGGTAAATGGCGGTCAGAACCCCAGCTACCAGTGGAAAGTGAATGGCAACAATGCCGGCACTAACAGCGCAACCTTTACTTATCAACCAGCCAATGGCGATGTGGTTACCGTTGTGATGACATCGAACCATCTCTGCGCCGTTCAACCGATTGCTACCTCCAACGCTATTACCATGAATGTTGAGCCTCCGCTGCTCGAAGTTGCAGCTAACCCAACACGCGGTGGTACGGTGAGCGGTGGCGGTAATTACGCTTTCGGCACTCAGGTTCCCGTTGTAGCAACAACCGCACCCGGTTGGGAATTTGTGAACTGGAAGAATAAGAACGGTGTGGTTGTTTCGATCAATCCGACCTTCACCTTTACCATAACCGAATGCTACGAAAAGCTGACGGCAACCTTCAGCTCAACAGCCAAGATTGCTGGCCAGATTAAGGTCTTCAATCCAAATGAAACCATCGTTCCTTCACCCAACAATAGAGGCGTATTCTACGTTCAGCTGTTCGAAGGTGGCCAGCCCGTTTCCGACAGGCAGCTTGTGAGCTACAACTTCGGAGCAAATCTCGATTCGTACTTTGAGTTTATCGGTGCTGAGTCGGCCAAGACCTATACGCTGCGTGTTTGGGAGCAGGCCAACCAGAACACCCTCAACACTTCATGGATGTGGAACAACTGGGGCGGACTCAGCTCGATTGACGGTCTCATCCTCGCATACATGGCCGCAGGCAACAACCTGCTCACATCGCTGCCCTGGATTGCACCGGTTTCGGTACCCAACTACACTGCATTGTTTACCAAGGTTGCCGACCAGAACAGCTCTGGCGAACTGACTGGCCTGGACGGACTGCTCCTACAATACCGCATTGCCAACCATCCAGACTACAAGCCCCTGCCTGGTGGCACACGCGACTTCCAGCTTGCTACCGTCCGTTTGGAAAACCATACCGATAAATCTTATCCACAGGCACCGACCTCAGTATTTACTCCGCATGGTGTTTACCAGGCAGGTTCCATGGCATCATCGGTATACTGGGAAGGTGTTCTCTCCGGTCTGCAGGACGGTCTGAATGTGTACAACGTATATCTTGTACCAACAGGTGACCTGAACGCAAGCTACGGCCCAACCAACATCAAAACACTCTCCAGCCTTGCCTATGAGGGCGTTGTAAATGCCTCAAAGGGCGAAGAGTTGGTAATCCCCGTAATCGCCGACCGCAACCTTAACCTTGGTGCAGCCGGTCTTGGCCTGAAATACAACAAGCAACTGCTTGAAGTGATCAGCGCCGAAGGCTTTGAAGTTAAATACATTGACAAAAAGGCCGGCGAAGTAAGGATGAGCAAAGTTGACGCTAACGGCTTCAGCATCAGCCAGGGTCAGGTTATTGCCACACTGAGGGTGAAACTGCTTGCCGACATCAGCGCAGGCACTTCATTCTTCGAACTGCTGCCGATGACCGAATTTGTATCGCCCAACCTGAACATTGAGGCTGTTACCCTGAAGACGGCTTACATCGAAACCGGCTCGAACGGCAGCGGCGACATCAGTGCCAGCCTGTTGCACACCATCTACCCCAATCCGTTCAACAACGCAGCTACGTTGCAGTACACCCTGCCTGTTGACAGCAAAGTAAAGGTGGTTGTCTACAATAATCTCGGACAGGAAGTGGCCACCCTGCTCGACGCCAGTCAGCAAGCCGGTGCTCAACAGCTCACGATCAACAAGACTGAATTGCAGGGCGCAGGTTCTTACTTCTACCGCATCATTGCCGAAGGTGCGCAACGCACCTACACAGTGCGCGGAACATTTGTGATGACCCGATAACCATTAGAGGTAAACACGATAAACCCGGCGGATATTAACCCGCCGGGTTTTTTGCTTTTTAGTAATTAGGTTACCTTTGCTGATCAAAGTTAGTTTACGGAACCCCAAACCAATACATTTTTTTACTGATGAAAAAGTTCTTTCACTTCGTTATTACTGTTGTAGCATTTATTGTGCTATTACCGAACGCAATTCACGCACAAGTTATTGATGACGAACCTCTGGTTATTACAGGAAGATACCACGGACTCTCGCGTCCGTTGGTCGAATTACCACAATTGACTGAAGATGAATTTAATGCGCTCGTTGAAAAAGGAAAAAACAGGCTGCGTTCGCTCAGCTGGGAGCCCAAAAAAAGGCTTTATCCCTTTGCTGAAACAGCATTGCCAAAAAACGGCGACCCCATCCGTCAGTCGGAAATGGGCACCATCCAAAACAACCGACCCGTTTTCCTGAATTTTGACGGACAAACATCGCCTTACTTTCCATCTGATGTGAACGGGGATGTAAATGAAACCCACTATTTCCAGACGATTAATACAGTTTATGCTATCTATAATAAAACCGGCCAGCTAGTAGCCGGACCTACAAACCTGAATCTGCTGTTCGAGGGTGTTACCGGTTCGCAATACAACGACGGCGACCCCATTGTGTTGTGGGACGAAGCAGCCCAGCGC
>DAIOUP010000391.1:0-2704 GCA_036759465.1 Bacteroidales bacterium | reverse complement strand
CGCACATACTTTGCTTTCCTTCTATTGTTATCCTTTCCTGCGGCAGGTCAGCAGGTTGAAGGACTTGTCTTCGAGCGTTTGGGAACCGACAGCATTCCTTTGCCAGGAGTCAATGTTTATTGGCAGGGCAGCCAAAAGGGAACCGTAACCGACGCAAATGGCCGTTTCAGCATCACGAAAGTTAAAGACATCCATTACCTTGTGTTCAGTTATGTGGGTTATCGTAACGATACGTTGCACGTATATGCGGGCGAAAAGGTGTTTCATGTGATGAAAAGCCCGCTGGAGCTTTCGGAGGTGGAAGTGGCCACACGCGCACGCACCCAGTTTGTTTCGCGCATGAGTACGGTGAATAGCACCCAAATAACTTCAGGCGAGCTGCAAAGGGCCGCTTGCTGCAACCTCTCGGAAAGCTTCGAAACCAGTGCGAGCGTCAATGTTAATTACAGCGATGCCATAACCGGGGCAAAGCAAATTGAGATGCTTGGTCTTGCTGGGATTTACACCCAGATGATGAGCGAAAACATGCCTGGATTGCGCGGTCTGGCCAGCAGTTTTGGCCTGCTCTACATTCCGGGTAGCTGGATGGAAAGCATTCAGGTGTCGAAAGGCACATCATCGGTCCTTAACGGTTTTGAAAGCATTACAGGGCAAATTAATGTGGAATACAAAAAACCGCTCGACAGCGAACGCTTCTTTATAAATCTTTTTCAAGCCCACACCGGACGATCGGAAGCCAACACAAACTTACGCTTCAAGCTTAATGACAAACTGAGTACTATGGTGTTTGGACATGCCAGCCACAATAGCCTGAAACACGACGGAAACAAGGATGGTTTTCTCGACGACGCGCTCTATACTCAAATCAATTTATTTAATCGTTGGGACTACAATTCCGAGCGTTTTGAGTTTAAGTTCGGGATCAAAGGCTTATCGGAGAACCGTAAAGGCGGGCAGATCGACTTTGATCATAAACGACCAGGAGAGGAACAGCCTGGTGTTTATGGCATTGGGATAAAAAACGAACGGTTTGAGGCCTTTTTGAAAACCGGATTTATTTTTCAGCGGCCTGCAACCAGTCTGGGCATTCAGCAGCAATTTACACGCCACAACATTCACTCCGATATCGGAAACCGTTATTATCATGCCGATGAAAAGTCCTATTACCTGAATGCTTTGTTTCAATCGTTCATTGGCGATACACGGCACAGCTACACTACGGGATTCAGTCTGATGTACGATCAATGGAACGAAAGCTCAAGCGACCTAATATATACCAATAAGGATGTTGTTCCGGGTGTTTTTTATCAATACACTTTCAGCGATGGTACACGTTTCAATGCCATTGCAGGCGTCAGGGTCGACTATGATGAGCATGTAGGCCTCTTTGTTACACCACGACTGCATGCGCGATACAACTTTGCTGAGCACACTATTTTGCGCGTTTCGGCGGGCAAAGGCTTCCGAAAGCCTCGTGTACTGGCCGAAAACATGTCGCTTTTTGCCTCCGGAAAGGGCTTTGTCTGGGAAAACAACCCGATGCTGTTCAAAACCTATGAAGAGGCATGGAACTTTGGGATTAACGTCAGCCAATATGTGCACATCGCTCAGCGCGAAATGGTGATCAACATCGATGCTTACCGAACCAGTTTTGTCAACCAGCTGGTAGTGGACAGGGTGTCGAACAACACGGCAGTTTTGTTTTACACGCTCGATGGCCGCTCCTACTCCAACAGCATCCAGATTGAGGCGAACTATGAGCTTTTGCGTGGACTCGATGCCACTGCGGCTTTCCGTTACAATGACGTAAAGGTTCAATACCTCAGCGAATTTCAGGAAAAGCCCCTTGTGAGCCGCTACAAGGGTCTGCTCAGTTTTTCCTACAAACCCAACGCACGCTGGCAGGCCGACCTTACAGGACTGATCACCGGTCCGTCCCGTCTGCCGCACTGGGCCGTACAACCCGATCCAGACACACCTGAGCCGTTTTCGCCGGCCTTCTTCACGGCAAATGCCCAGCTGACGCGAAACTTCCGCAAACTGAGCCTCTATCTTGGCGGCGAAAATTTGACCAATTACATGCAGCATCACCCTATTCTGGCTGCATCCAACCCTTTCGGAAACGACTTCGACGCCTCTGTTATCTGGGGACCAATTATGGGAACGAAAGTGTATGCAGGATTACGTTATACTATTGATTAACCTTTAATACTATGAAAACAACGTTGAAACTAATAATTGCAGTGCTATTTATGATAAACACTGCCGTGCTTACTGCCCGGCCGCAGGAATCGAAAAATGATAAGTTTGAAAGCGTAAGCATCAAAACATCAGCGGTTTGCGGCATGTGTAAAGACCGACTGGAAAAGAATATTGCTTTCGAGAAAGGGGTTCGGTCGGTAAGCCTTGATGACGAAACCAAAGTGCTTACCATTGAATATCGCAAGGGCAAAAACGACAAGGAACGGCTGAAGAAAGCCATTAGTCGTTTGGGCTACGATGCCGACGATTTGCCGGCCGACCAGAAAGCCCATGATCGCTTACCGGCCTGCTGCCAGAAAGGTAATAACCCACATTAAGGTTTTACTGTTGGGGAGGCCTTAACAGCCCAGATAGCGCGATATGACGAGCCTTTGAATTTCTGAAGTGCCTTCGCCGATCTGGAGCAGACGCTGGTCGCGGTAAAAGCGTTCCACCTGATAAT
>DAIOUP010000390.1:0-2705 GCA_036759465.1 Bacteroidales bacterium | reverse complement strand
CCAATCACCTGCCCGCGCAGAAACTCGTTCTGAGGATAAAAATTTGATGCCACACCCTGATTGATAAAAAAGGCCAGAAATTGGAACTCTTTGTTTGCCTTTTCGGGCACAAGCTGCTGAAAATAAGGCGTGCCGGGATTTTGCGACAGGCATTGCAGACTCAGGGCTAACATCAGAAAAAATATTGTGTAGGTTCTTTTCATTTCCTGAGTTTAGTTTGTTTAAAACATCGACAAAATCAGCCGGGACGGCCGTCGGGCCGTCCCGGAACTGTTTTCAGGAATATCCCCGCATGGGGCATAAGGATTAATTCATTTTGATGTAGGTCTGAATGTTGAGGTTGCCAAATGCCCCTCCGCTGGTGCTTCCAAAGCCACCGGCTGCAGTAGGCGGTGTGACGCCGGGAATCTGCGGTTCGGTTTGGGCAATTTCGTACTTCATCGTAATGGGTGTGCCGGCAAAAACCTTGAAGATACCTTGCGACTTCAGACTTGTAGGCTGCGACTGATTGACTACGATATTCCAGATATCATTCGAAGTGGTTTTGGTCTGTGTATAAGTGCCAGTAAGCGTGGTCTTTGCGCCGCCGGAGAACGATTCAACGGTGTAGGTATTGTTGGCACGGAATTCTGCATAAATCGAGTCGATGCCAAGATTGATCAGAATGGGAGCAACATTGGCGCGCGATGAATACCAGCGTCCAATGATGCCCAATTCGCGAAGGTTGACCGATTTCGACTCGGTGGTAGGCATGGCTGCTCCGGCAGCATTATAGATGGAAGTAGCCGTTTTTGGGGTGATGGTGATTACTTCCTGTCCGTTGGCAACACCGCCATGGGTAAAGGTAAAGGTTGCAGTGCTTGCTCCGGGTGTGTGAGCAACGGTGTAGGAGCCTGCAGTAGCAGTGCCTCCTGACATGCTGACATTGAATGCGTTGGCATCGAGGGCACCTGTTTTGTCGGACTTGCTGTAAACGCCTTCCGAGAATACCAGTGTTGCGGTTTTGTTGTCGTCCGAAAGCGTCAGTTCAAGCATGGTGGCTGGTTTGGCCGGATCGTCTTTCTTGCATGCAGTAAATGATGCTGCAAGCGCCAGAAACAGTGCGAAGATTGAAATTACTCTGCTGTTCATTTGTTGATTGATTTAAGGTTAATAGAATGATGAATTATTACTTTTCAAGTTGCGTCATGGTACGTAATTTTTTTCTGTCGATCTTGCCTGCGTCGTTTTTTGGCAAGGCATCGAGAAAAACAATTTGCCTGGGTACTTTGTACTTTGCAAGATGTTGCAGGGCATAGGCTTTAAGTTCTTCCTCATTGGGCCTAAAGTCCTCCCTGAGTTTGACAAAAGCCAATCCTGCTTCACCCCATTTTTCGTCAGGAACACCAATAATGGCTATTTCGTCAACGGCCGGATGCTGCCGCAAGCGATGTTCCACCTCAGCCGGATAAACGTTTTCCGCACCTGAGATGTACATGTTTTTAATGCGGTCCACAACATAGAGATAGCCTTCCTCATCAGCGCGTACAAGATCGCCCGTCCTGAACCAGCCATTCACTATTGTCTCTGCTGTTGCTTCCGGGTTTTGCCAGTATCCTGGCGTAACCGTAGGTCCTTTCAGCAAAAGCTCACCCGGAACATTGGCCGGCTGATCGTTGCAGTGTTCGTCAACAATTCTGGTTTCGTAATAAAAATTTGGCTTACCTATCGAACCCTGCTTCCTGATGGCATCCTCATGGCTCAGGGAGGTAACGTTTGGGCCAACCTCCGTAAGGCCGTAGCCCTGACGTATTAGTATTCCTTTGTGGTGCCATAGCTCGATGAGCGGGATAGGCATAGCCTCTCCGCCTACTATGAAATAACGCAGCCTCTCAAGTTTAAGTTTTTCAAACTGGGGTTCCTCGGCCAACATTTTCAGCATAGTCGGCACCGCCCACCAAAGGGTAATGCCATAATCTTCGAGCGCGTTGAGCACATCGCGCGCGTCGAACTTACGCATCAGCAGGGTATAGGCTCCATGATGCCAGAAAGGTGTAAGGAGCACGTTCCAGCTTCCGGTGTGAAACGATGGCGCGCAGTTGAGCGAACGGTCTTGCGAAGTGAGGTCGAGACGCAGCGAGGTGTTTATGCTATTCCAGAGCAACATCTGGTGGGTGTAGATGCTACCTTTAGGAAAAGCCGTAGTTCCGGAGGTGTAAATAAGAAATACCGGATCATTGCCTTCGAGCGCAACATTCCCGAAATGAACTTGCTTGCCTGACTGCAGGGCTTCATCATTCATGGTTGCCAGCGTTTCCATGCTTATCCGGGTATCCGGAAGGCTATTGCAGGCCAGAAGCTTATCTTCAAACTTTGCGTCGTAAACAATTGCCATTGGAGCGCAGTTGCTGAGCATATAATCCAGTTCTGCGGGAGTGAGCCGGTAGTTGAGCGGGACCAGAATGATACCGGTTTTCTGAGCCATCCCAAACAATACGGCAAGTTCCAAAGAATTTTCAGCTAAAATGGCAAGCCGGTCGCCTTTTACAAGATTCAAGGTGTTGCTGCAAAAGTGAGCGTTGTACTGCGCAAGCAGATCAAGCTGTTTCCAGCTCAGTTTGCGGCCCGTCTCAAATTCTTCGAGCGCAATGGCGTTGGGCTTGTAGATAGCCCAGCGCGATGTCCAGTCGAAAATATTCATTTATTATTTTTACTCACCCTTAATA
>DAIOUP010000389.1:0-2705 GCA_036759465.1 Bacteroidales bacterium | reverse complement strand
GAGGAATATCGCATCGTATGATGCCGAGGATTTTGCAGGAAGAAGGTCTAGTGCCGGCTATTGATGATATGCTGGATAAATCGTTCAGATACACCAATGTAGAATGGGCCTTCGAACACTACGGTTTGAAAGAGCGATATCCCGAGAAACTTGAAATCAGCCTTTTCCGTATCTGCCAGGAACTCGTCAACAATATTATCAAACATTCCGAGGCTAGCAAAGTCAGCGTTCAACTTGTTCAAAACCAGAACTTTCTTATTCTATTTGTGGAAGACAACGGACGCGGAATGAATACGAACAATCAGGACAAAGGAATCGGATTGCTAAACATCGCTACACGACTTAAAAATCTTCAGGGCGAGTTTACCATGGAGCCAAGTCCGGATAGTGGTCTTACCGCAACAGTAAGAATTCCAATTAATTAGCTATGCCAAAAGTAGTTATCTGCGACGATCATGCCATTGTAAGCGACGGCTTGAGAAGCCTCGTTCAAACAGAACCGGGCTGGCAAGTCATTACAACCGCTTCCAATGGCCGTGAATTACTGGACATTTTGAGGCTTATCAAACCAGATCTGGTTTTACTGGATATTGATATGCCCGTGCTCAACGGGTTCGAAACGATGCGTTTGATTAAAGTGCAATACCCTGATCTTAAGGTGATTATTCTAACCATGCACAATGAGAATTCCCTCGCTCGGAAGCTTGAGGCCCTTGGAGCAAAAGGTTATCTGCCGAAAGATGCGGATAGGGAGGTATTCTTTGACGCATTGAAGAAAGTGTATGATGGAGGCAGCTCTTTCGATTATTCGTATGGCTCGGCAGATACCGCCGTCCGCTCTGCTCAAAATGAAGGAGCGCATCTGTCGGTTTTGACCGAACGAGAAACCGAGATCCTAAAACTTATTGCCTTGGGATACTCCAATAAGGAAATTGCCGATAAGCTTGACATAAGTCATCGAACGGTTGATACCCATCGTACAAACATCATGAAGAAGCTTGACCTTGGAAATGTCGCAGGACTTGTTCGTTATGCTTTTCGAAATGGGATGCTCTGATAATCGGAAACTTTACGATATCTGCATACACGTTGAAAATTCCGCCCTACTGCAAAGCACATATGTAAATATGCTATTCTCGGAAAGGAAAATAATCTCGAATTCTAATATAACCTGCAGATAATAAGCAACAAAGACGAACCATGTCCTTGATTGGAAATCAAGATAATTTCAGAGCGAACACAGTTAATGAACTTTAACGGCCCTTGACTAATTTGATCTGTTGCTGGCCATCAGGTCCAATGATCTTTAGTAAGTAAGTTCCGGGAGCTAAGCCTTTTAAAACCTCAATCAATACTCCTTTGTTAATATCGGTCATGGTCAAGCCGGCAATCTTGCGTCCGAAAACGTCGGTTAGCAATACCGAGAGTGGCCTCATTTCAAAGAGCCTCATCTGAACATCGTTCAGGAAAGGGTTAGGGTAAATTGAAACAAGGCGTGCTTCGTGCTGGCCGGTATAGATTGAGGTAAGCCAATTGGCAGCTGCAACAAAATCAGGAATACCATAACCAAAGGTGTTGGAAGGATTAGCTACCGTCGAGCCGCTCTGCATAATCGCCTGCTTGATTTGCATATTGGTAAAGTTGGGCTTCATCTGCCAAAGGCATGCTGCCATACCGGCAATAACCGGTGAAGAAAATGATGTACCATTTCCAAAGGTGAAATTATTGTTTGATCCGGCCAAGGCTGTACCCTGCCCTTGTGCCATCACATCAGGCTTAATGCGCCCATCGTAAGTAGGTCCTATACTGCTGAAAGAAGCCCTGACCCCTGAAGCATTTACGGCTCCAATGGAGAACACCTTAAAACCATCGGCGGGTGCACCGATGTAAGGGAAACTGCTGTTGCTGCCCGAATTGCCTGCACTGTTTACAACAAGAATGCCTTTTGAAGCAGCGATATCGGCACCAATGGTAACTATGGCCGTCTGCCCGTTCATGTGGGTGTAGTCATGGTTCCACTGGGGCCAGTCGAAATCAATGTAACCCAGAGAGGAATTGATAACGTCAACCCCAACACTATCGGCAAATTCGGCTGCAGAAACCCAGTTATACTCCTCGATAAGATGTTCGCTGAAAACATATTCAGACTTTAACAGCCAGAATGATGCTTTGGGAGCTGTGCCGATAAGCTGACCAGGACGATTTGAGGCAATGGTACTGAGTACCGAAGTTCCATGTGTGCTTTCGGAGTAAACGTTTCCACCGGGAAGTGTAAAGTCCTTTGTTCCTAGTATTTGACCGTTTGTCCTAATGCTGTCGAATGCAATATGTGTATCTACGTTTGTAAAACCGCCATCAAGCAGTGCAATCACAATGCCTTCGCCCCTGTAACCGTTGGCATGAAGTGGTATGCCGTTGATCTGGTTGATCTGATTGAAACCACTGCCATAGTCATACAATCCGGCCGAGCCTTTTGGCGCATCAACTGCGCCAGCCTCAAAAATCTCCACGGCTTCGTCGAACAACTTCTTCTTTATGGCGTGCTTGAGCGGTTCGTCGGTCAACGTTTTGATGCTGAGCACATAAGGCAGTGCGGCTATGGCATTCAAAACCTGCTGGCTGGAGGTTTGGATGGTTAGTCCATTGAGCCATTTGGTAGGGAATAAAATCGTTGCTCCTGTTGCCGCTACTCCACTGATATATTG
>DAIOUP010000388.1:0-2708 GCA_036759465.1 Bacteroidales bacterium | reverse complement strand
GCACAAAGCCGAACACAATAAAAGCAAGGCCAATCAATACCCATTTATAGTTTTCGCGGGTAAATGCAAACAGATCGCTGCTTTTTTCGGGGGCAGGGGAAGTAATAGGTTTTTTAGGTGGCATAATGCTCCGGGTTTGCTGCAAAAATACTCATTTCGCCAATAGCCTGGGGTCAGATAAACAACTTGTCGGTTTTGACCCGAAGGTAGCGCCGCAATGCTATCCAAGTGGACAATGTGGTAAGCAGAATGCCTGTCAGCAGGGTGGCACCAAACAGGATTGCAACATGAACAGGGTCGTATAGCAGCAATAGCTCTGGGATATTTCCAAGGGCGGCGTAAAGCACTCCGCTAAGCAACAACAAAGCCAGCACTGCGCTGATTAATCCCTGTAAAAATGCAGTGATGAAAAACGGACGATGAATAAAACCTTCGGTTGCCCCAACCAACTGCATGCTGCGGATGATGAAGCGTTTTGCATAAATAGAAAGTCTTATGGTATTATGAATGAGTACTATAGCAATAAGCAAAAGCAACGAACCAAATCCCAGCAATATAATGCTGATCCGACGAAAGTTGTCGTTTACCAGATCAATCAGGGTTTTCTGATAATACACTTCTTTCACGTCAGGGTTTAGCAGCAGGCGTCGGCTAATGGCTTCGAGGCTGTCGTTTGTAGCCCAGTCGGCCCTGAATTTAAGCTCAATGGAAGGAAGAAGCGGGTTGTCGGCATCGCCAAGCCAACGCACAAAATCTTCTCCAAGGTCGTCGGCCAGCAGTCGGGTGGCCTCCTCTCGAGGGATGTATCTTGCCGACTTCACGAAAGGCTCTGCTTCGAGCATTTTCTGATACTGCAGAATGCTGGCTTCGTTCACGCCTTTTTTCATAATTACTTCAAGGCCAATATTCTCGCGAATCAACAGCGACAGGCTCTGGGCGTTGATCAGGATGAGACCGAAAAGACCCAGGACGAATAGCACAAGCCAGATGCTTACCACCGAAGTGATATAGTTGCCCGCCAGTCTTCGCTTGTTGAATTTTTCCTCGTCCAGTGCCACCATATTGCCTTAAGCTATTGACAGGGCGAAGTTACAAAATAGTGTGCCTGCTGCCGGTATTAAAGCATATCGTTGGCCAGATTGGCCAGCTCGGAGCGCTCGCCCTTTTCAAGGCGAACATGCGCGTAGATGCCGTGATGTTTGATCTTGTCAATAAGAAACGAGAGCCCGTTGGAGTGTGCATCAAGATAAGGCGTATCGATCTGGAAAATATCGCCCGTAAACACAATCTTAGTGTTTTCACCGGCCCTGGTGATGATGGTTTTCACTTCGTGCGGGGTAAGGTTTTGGGCTTCATCAACAATAAAAAACACATTCGAAATACTCCGGCCACGGATATATGCCAACGGTGTGATTACAAGTTTCTCTTTTTCAAGGGCTTCGGTTATCCTTTTATACTCCTTATCTTCTTCACCGTACTGGTTCTGGATGAATTTGAGATTGTCCCAAAGCGGCTCCATATAGGGGTTTAACTTCGATTTGATATCGCCGGGCAAATAGCCGATATCTTTATTGCTCAGAGGCACAATAGGCCGGGCCAGATAAACCTGCTTGAAGTTGCGTCTTTGTTCCCAGGCCGCTGCCAGGGCCAACAGTGTTTTCCCTGTTCCGGCAATGCCTTGAATCGTAACCAATTTGACTTCGGGATTGAGTAGGGCATGCAGTGCAAACACCTGTTCGGCATTACGGGGTGTAATACGCGAAACGGGTTGCTTGTCGATGCGCTCGAGCCTGTCGGTGAGTGGGTTATAGAATGCGAGTGCGGAGTTGCGGTTGCTTTTTAGAGCAAAATAATGGTTTGGTATGGCCTTTTGCAATCCGGCATCCGACAGCTGGCAAAAGCCTTCCATAAACAGCTTGTCGATGGCTTCGGCAGGCACATCGTCGAGGTAGCTCTTACCGGTGTAAAGCGATTCAACGTCCTTGATTTTGCCGGTTTCATAATCCTCGGCCTGAAGGTTGAGCGATTTGGCTTTAAGCCGAAGGTTGACGTCTTTCGACACCAGTATCACCTTGCGGTCGGGATTGTCTTCGGCCAGCTTGATGGCAGCGTTGAGGATGCGGTGGTCGGGCTTGTCGGCGCCAAATACCGAGCGCGAGTCGAGCTTGCTGATCTCGTTCATCAGCACTTTGAAACGACCCTTGGTCGGACCATTGATACGGCGCCAGTTTTTCATGGTCGTTTTGCCTGAGATGCGGTCCATCAGCCTGATGAATTCGCGGGCTTCGTAGTTTTTGGTGTCGTTGCCTTTTTTGAAGTTGTCCAATTCCTCGAAAACGGTGATGGGAATGGCCACGTCGTGCTCTTCGAAAGTGTTGATGGCATTGTGGTTGTAGAGGATTACCGAAGTATCGAGCACGAAAATCTTCGGTTGAGCAGGTTTTTTAACGGGCATAGGTTGCTGCTGTTTATCGCCCTTGTTGGCTGTGCATAAAATTAGCAGCATGATTTATGCAGATCGGGGCACTTGAAAACTTACTTATCAACAAAAAATATCAACACTATGGAGTATAGTGTTGGCAGCCTATCGACGCGATTTAAAGAAATCCACGAGCAATTGCGAAGCCTTATCGGCCATAAGTCCTTTATTAACAGCGGTTTTTGGATGAAGCAATGTAGGACTGAACAGGCTAAAACCCCTTTTGGGA
>DAIOUP010000387.1:0-2728 GCA_036759465.1 Bacteroidales bacterium | reverse complement strand
GAGCTGCAGTGCCACGGTTTTGCAGGATGTCGAGAAAAATGGCCGCATTGGCGGCGGTTTCGTTACCACCCAGAATTTCATCCGGGCTTACAGTGGAATATCCGAAGTCGTCGGGCTGCAACAGCTGCTCATCATTCGGGCTGTACAATTTCAACGGTGCCGTGAGCGAGCACTCATCGTAGCCGTCGAGGCTGTGGATTACCGCGTATTGTTTGTCGCCTTTCTGGAAAATGTAGTTGTACAATCGAGCAAGCTCAAGGCTATACACCCCTGTAAGCTGATAAAGGGGTAGGGCGGGGTTGACCATTGGTCCGACCATGTCGAAAAAGGTTTTGATGCCCAGCTCTTTACGCACAGGAGCAACCGATTTCATTGCAGGATGGAAGAGGGGTGCGTGCATAAAGCAAATCCCGGTTTTCTCGAGCTCGGTGGCCAGTTTGCTGGTGTCGTTCGAAAAGCGGTATCCCAGATGCTCCAGCAAATTTGATGAGCCACTAACCGAGCTCACGCTGTAGTTGCCGTGCTTGGCCACTTTGTAACCTGCAGCAGCCACCACAAACGAAGCCGTGGTGGATATATTGAAGGTGTTTTTTCCATCACCTCCGGTGCCGCAAAGGTCGATAAATTCGTGGGTGCCAAGCTCAACTTTGGTGCACAAATCGAGTAGGGCATCACGGAAACCGGCTAGTTCGTCCACCTCGAGTCCTCGCATCAGGAACACCGTGATGAAGCTGGCTGTTTGGGCCGGATTGAAAGCGTTTTGCGTGAGGGCAGTGAGCACTTCCCTTGCCTCCTGGTAGCCAAGTGTCTGGTGATTGAGCAGTGCTTCGAGTGTATGTTTCATAATTTCAGCTATTTAACCAATTTTCGATCATGAGCTGGCCATGGGGAGTCAAAATGGATTCCGGGTGAAACTGCAAGCCTACGAGTTGAAACTCACGATGTCGGATGCCCATCACCAGCCCGCTATCGTCCTCGGCGATGAGGCTGAAGCATGAGGGCAATGAATGGCGGTCGGCCACCCAGGAGTGATAACGCGCAGCAAGAAAAGTTTCCGGCACATTGCAAAAAAGAGGTTCATTGTCAGTGGTCTGCCTTACCTCTGTAGCCACTCCGTGATAGACCTGGCCAAGGTTGATGAGCTTTCCGCCAAAGCTTTCCGCCATTGCCTGCAGTCCAAGGCATATGCCCAGCATGGGTTTGCAAGGTGCATAGCGTTCAATAAGTGGTAATAGCAGTCCTGATTCGGTGGGTATGCCGGGCCCGGGAGAGAGCACTATGCGGTCGAAGGCTTCCACTTCGTCGAGGCTGATTTTGTCGTTGCGCGCCACGGTGGGAAGCTGTCCGGTAAGCTGCTCGAGGTATTGAACAATGTTGTAGGTGAAGGAGTCGTAGTTGTCGAATACGAGTATTTTCATCGAAAATCAATGTTTTGATGCTGTATTGAGTGCATTGTTCAGGGCTGCCAGTTTGTTGTTCACCTCCTGCAGTTCGTTTTCGGGAATGGAAGCAGCTACCACACCGGCACCGGCCTGGAAATATAGCTTTTGGTGAATGCTGAGGAAAGAGCGGATGAGGATTGCCAGATTTACATCGCCGTTAAAACCAATGAAGCCTGCAGCTCCGCCGTAAAAACCACGGCTGTGGGGTTCGATGGCATCAATGAGCTGCATAGCCCGCACTTTTGGAGCGCCAGAGAGCGTTCCGGCCGGGAATGTATCGGCCACCACATGCAACACATCCCCGGGGCGACGCAAAGTTCCGCTGACTTTTGAGACGAGGTGGATCACATGGCTGAAATACTGCACTTCCTTGAAGGTTTCCACCCATACTTCCTTGCAGCTGCGGCTCAGGTCGTTGCGAGCTAGATCAACCAGCATGGCGTGCTCGGCATTTTCCTTCGGATCGTTGCTTAGTTTTTCAGCCAGGGCAGTATCTTTATCGGTGTGGCCGGTACGTCGGTATGTTCCGGCAATGGGGTTCAGGCTGACCTTGCCCTTTTTGATGCGCAGCTGACTCTCTGGTGAGCTTCCAAAAATGCGGTAATGGCCATAATCGAGATAAAACAGATAGGGTGAGGGATTAATGCGCCTCAGCGCCCTGTACACATTGAAGTCGTCGCCAGTGTAACCAACCTGAAACCGTCGCGAAACCACCAGCTGAAATACATCGCCCCTGTAACAATGCTGTTTGGCTTTGTTGACCATGTCGAGGAAAAAATCATCATTCATATTGCTTTCTACTGCACCGCTCACGCCAAATGGAAAACGCAGGTTTCGCTGGAGACGCAGGGCGGCCAATAGCTTATCCATCTGAGATTCAGTGTCTTCGGGGATGAATTCGTAAATGGTTAGGCTATCGTTGAAATGGTTGAGGTGCAGCACAAAACGGTAAGCACTCATCGCCATGCCAGGATGTGCGTAATCGGAAGCATACCTGATGTTGAGGTTCACATCCTCGAAATATTGCAGCATATCGTACCCTATGTAGCCATACAATCCTCCCATCGGGACAGTTTCTGTTGTTTCAAAACTGCTTAAAAATGCGCGCAGATGATTAATAATCTTCAGTTTTATTGCCGGGATACGCAACTCCTGATGATCCATACGGTTGATTCGAATTTCGTCAGCAATCACCCGAAAACTTGCTAAGGGATCAAGACAAATGAAGGAGGAGCTGTCGGTGGCGGAATGGTAGTCGGAACTTTCGAACAGCAGTGCTCCAGGAT
>DAIOUP010000386.1:0-2747 GCA_036759465.1 Bacteroidales bacterium | reverse complement strand
GTGTAAGCTTGTGTGCGGCGGGCAGATTCACCCAAAGTTGGGCCATGTGGAAATATCCGCCGGCTTTTGAAAAGTTTGATTCGTGATATTCTTTGTGCAGCACGCCGGCCCCTGCAGTCATCCACTGCACCTCGCCTTCGCCAATCACGCCACCTCCTCCGCTGCTGTCGTGGTGGGCTACCCCTCCTTTGTAAGCAATGGTCACGGTTTCAAAACCTTTGTGTGGGTGCTCACTCACACCGCGCGGCCTGTCGCTGGGCGGGAAGTAGTGCTTGGAGTTGTAATCGAGGAAGATAAAAGGGTCCATACGGCGCATATCCAGTCCGGGTGTAGAGGGGATGAAGTTGTGTACCCTAAATCCGTCGCCTACATAATGCACTGGCGGCGGTGCGACTATTTTTTCGATTTGCTTGGTATTCATGATTTTGACTTATTAATGGCTAACTAATGGCAATAAGTAATAGATTTAATTTATATAATAACAAACGAAGTAAGATTTTGTTTATTGTCCGTGTGTACTGAGTACCTTTTTACAACTAACTTGGTAAAAATAAAGGCTTGCAAATAAAAAAGAGGCTGTCTCAAATGCTCTCTGCGCGTCTCTGTGTACAACGCTGTGAGACCCTGAGAAAATTTAAAGTACTGTATCACAGTATCATACAGAGTCAGGATAATGTCTAACAGTTTAAAAGGATGATTTGTTTTGACTTTTGAAACAGCCTCTTGCGGACCGGACTGGGCTCGAACCCGTCTCGTCGTCAGCCACAAGATGACAGGCATGTTTTCAGGGAATTAGAAGAGGGTTCTGGTTGTTCGCAATGAGCTTAAGCAGCAGTTGTTGGTTGAGTTTTTTAATTCTTAGTTCTTCGATCAGGGCATCGCATTTGGTTTGATAAGGTTTGAGGTAAACTTATCTACAGTGACCTTTGCCTGCGGTGAAGCGGCTTTTGTTTTCGTCGTGTTCGCGTATTCTTAGTTGCGGGTAAGCAGTAACGCCTTTGTAGAATTACTGGAAGTAATCTGGATAGATGATATAAACGAAGGTTGTCGTTTCAATGAATAAAAAAAAGCCCTCGTTGTGAGGGCTTTGCGGACCGGACGGGACTCGAACCCGCGACCCCGTGCGTGACAGGCACGTATTCTAACCGACTGAACTACCGATCCAGAAAGAGATGAACTATCTCAAAAGAGATTGCAAAATTACATAAAACTGTAAAACGTACAACAGTTTTAGGTGTGTTGAATTTATTTTTTTCAAAAATATGTTGATAGAATTGTAAATGAAGGTTTTATAATGTAATCAGTATGGGGTTCAGATTTCTTAGAGCTCACTTCCTGATGGTTTTGTCACAGCTTGACAGAAAACGTCTTGTTGAAGAAATAGGCTATTGATTAATCCTCCTCAAATATTCAGCTTCAGCTGTATGGCTTTCACTTCGCGTTGGAGCTGGCTGAGTTGCTGTTCGATGGGTGAGGGTGTGTTGGCAGGCTGGGGCATCTGGCTGGCGATGTAGTGCACAAACTTCCATACCTCGCGCACCTCACTTACGGACAGCTCGTAGGGCTGGTACTCGGGATTGAGTGAATGCAGGATGAGCCTGCCCTGATCGGCGATGCGGTTTTCGACAATCTTGAATACAATGCCCTCGTCGCGGGTGAGGATGATGTAGGGCTGGTGGTTGCGGATATGATTCCAGTCGACCACATATTCGCCCGTAACGAAGGATTTGTCGGGTATGGGCAGCATGGAGTCGCCGCTGATCTGGAAGGTGCGGTATTTTTTGTTGCGCGAGAGGAAGGGCAGGTTGAAGGCAGGCAGCACCTTGATGTATTCGGGGTCGGCAAAGCCGTTGGCATAGCCGGCTTTGGCCTTTTCGTCCACTAGTTCCACGTTTTCGTTGTTGTTGCTGTCCACAGTGGTGGCCAGCACGCGCAGCTGACTGCCTTTAATATATACGTCGTAGCCCCGTTCGAGCTGGCGCAGGTGCAGTTCGCCAACGCTCTGCAGATCGACCTGCAGCAGGGTGTCGATGGCAATGTTGAAGTGTTTGCCAAAGGCGATGAGTGCTTCCAGCGGGGGCTCGGCCAGCTGGTTTTCGTAATTGCTCAGGGTACTTCGGGGCATACCGAGCGCCAGTGCCAGCTCGTCCTGGGTGAGGCCGCGGCGTTTGCGCAGCAGACGAAGGTTGCTGCTGAAAAAGGTCTGCCCCTGAGTTTTGGGGACCTCAGTAGTCATTTTTTTTCGGCCCATGACAAAAAAAATTTTGTCAAAGATACAACATTGTTTGTTTAAATGATTAAATTATGGTCGAAAAAATTGATTAAAAAATGGACAAAAGGCAAATAAGTGCAATGTTCAACAAATACCTGCGGGGTCGGCTCAGGTGCATCTGGCTCGCAGGCTGTGTCTGTTGCCTGTGTGGTAATTATGCTTTTTCCTCGAGGGCTTCGATGCGCCGGAGCAGTTCCTGTGCCTCGGCAAAGAGCCGATCCGACTCGGCGCGGTTCACCGTGGTCAGGGTGTGCGATTGCTTCAGTAGTTTTTCGTATTGCTCGTACAGCTTGTCTTTTTCTGATTTTTTGCGGAATAGTCCAAACATGGTAGTAAGTGTTTCAGGTGTTGATAGTTTAAATGGTGTGCAAAGGAATAAACCACCCTGAGATGGAATTGTTCAGTGAGTGGTGAATGGTGAATGGTGAGTGGTGTGGGGTTCGGGGTTTGAGGTTCGTTGTTCACTGTCCCTTGT
>DAIOUP010000385.1:0-2751 GCA_036759465.1 Bacteroidales bacterium | reverse complement strand
CTTGTTAACCATAAAATAAAGCGTGCCTTGCAGGCATTTTTGCGGTATAACTTATTTAGCCTGAAAGCTTATATCCACTTGTTTTGTGTGGACACAGGCTTACCGTGAACAAACAGGCCATCATGGAAAACAGAAACTGTTAAAACACCTGACAGGGATAGCAACTACCTCAATAAAGCTGGGCTTTCATTAAGGTTTGGTCGTTTTGTGAAATAAAAAAAGCAGGAACTATAATCTTTCCTGCTTTGGTTAATAAATTTCTTAACTATCAGATACCCTGAAACTTAAAAGGCGTAGCCTTGATAAACTTGTCTGAAACTTTGCCCATAAACTGCTGGCTTTTGATGATGGGCAGCATCCTGACACCTGATTTTGGACTGAAATCCAATTTCTTAAGATCTACCCAGATGGTGTTGGGATGAAGTACATCCTTATAGTAATAAACCAGATCGATTTGATTGGCCACCACACGCCAGCGCGTGGTGCTCAGATCGAGGGCTTCGCCCTATTGAATACCATAGGGCACACTCAGGTTGCGGATCAGGCTGAAAACGGTGGCAACCGCTATGTGAGTGCTGTCAACTTCCGGCAGGTATTTCAGGTAGAAGTTGGCCCTTACAAAACGGTCGGCAGCCTTGTTTGTTCCCGGCAGAAATTCGAAGCCGTTTACGTCGTTCCAATAACTGTTTATGGACAATTGCTTGTCGAATAAGGGTGAATTGGTCAAGATATTGTAATCTTTTGAATGATAGATGTATAGCCTTCGATTAATGTATTCAAGGATGGCGTTGTCACCGATGGCATCGGAAAGCGAGAGGTGGATGGTTGTTTTTCTATTAGTTCCAGGAATGTTGTCTGTTACCACTACAAATTGCTCTTTTCATAAGTCTTCCACCGCTTCGGCCACAGTGGCAAAGTTGTCGAGGGCGTATTGCGCTCAGAGCGAAATGGCCAGGCCCTTTTTATCCCCGTTCTTCACAAAATCGGGGTAAACCGATTCGTTCAGAAACAGCATATTGGCCATAAGCCCTTTCTCGTTTATGCCATCGGGCACGCCTATATCCCATGAGCTGATCAACTACGCTGCCGTATTTCGATGTCCACGCTACGGACGATTTTTCCCCGGTTTTGCCTGTGCGCTGCATTCCCCGCGGAAACACCCACATATTGCCGGATATGGGAATGGAGAAATCCATGCTTCGGCCCGAGATGATTTTACCTTTTTGCTTTTTGTAAACAAACCGTGTACAGGCATCGGCATTCTGCCAGGGCATGATGCTGAAAAGGGCGAGCAACAGAATAGCTGTTACTCTAAAGAAGTTTTTAATGCATATCAATTGGATTTATGGTCAATGTTCCAAAAATAACAAAAGCAGTCGTTGCTTGATTACTGACTGCTTTTCATAAACGTTAAGAGCCGTAAATTGCTCGAGCAAGAACGATTCTAACCGATAGGTAAAAGGGCTACCTCCTTTAATACATCATGCGATCGAACCGCTTGGTATAAGCCGCGTTTCCTTGAGACAAAGATAAATCCGTTTCCAGGTATTTTCGATATCGAAATCGAGGCCGACACTGAAGCGGATCAGGCCTTCCGACATACCCATTTGCCGTTGAATTTCTTCGGGCACTTCGGAAGACGTGCTTTTGCCGCTGTTGCTGAACAAAGTTTTGAAGTAACCTAAGCTTACAGCCAGATAGCCTACGTCGGCCAGCTCCATGCTTTCCATTAAACGTGCAGCATTTTCGGCTGTTTCCATGTCGATGGCTATCATGCCTCCGAAACCAAAGGCCGGGTGCATCATCCGACGAAGCGTCAGGTGGCCCGGATCGTCTTCGAATCCTGGGTATCGTACTTTAATTCCAGTTTCGCGAAACTTTTCTGCCAGAAAAGCGGCGTTACGGCTGTGTTGCTGCATACGGATATGCAGGGTGTGCATGTTTTTGAGGATAGAGGCGCTGCGGAAAGGATCGAGCACGGGGCCGAGCAGCATGGCTGTGCCGGCATTGACGTCGATGAGTTCGTTGATAAACTCCTGCTTTGCACAAATGG
This sequence comes from Bacteroidales bacterium, assembly GCA_036759465.1. Lineage (GTDB taxonomy): Bacteria > Bacteroidota > Bacteroidia > Bacteroidales > F082 > JALNZU01. Next base: position 698 of record DAIOUP010000385.1, on the reverse strand, counting down.
CACCTGCAACACAATCGTTTTTGCCGTTGACGAACTTGGTAAGGCTATACACGACCACATCAGCGCCCAGCAGGGCGGGGGCCACGATGAGCGGTGTAAATGTATTGTCCACAACCAGTTTAATACCTTTTTCAAGAGCAATTTCGGCCAGTGACGGAATGTCGCTGATTTGCAGCAGGGGATTGGTCATCGTTTCAGTGTAAATGACCTTCGTATTTGGCCTGATGGCCGCCCTCACCGCATCGAGGTTGGTTATGTCGACAAAACTCACAGAAATGTTGTAACGCGGGAGCCAGTTTTGCATGAAGGCAAAGGTGCCACCATAAGTCGTAAGGCTCGAAACAATATGGTCTCCGCTTTTGCACAGCTGCAAAAGTGCGGAGGTGATAGCCCCCATTCCGCTGGCTGTTATCCATGCTCCTACGGTGCCTTCCATGGCAGCCATGGCATCGGCGAGGTATTTGTTGCTGGGGTTCCAGTGCCTCGAGTAAAGAAAGCAGCCTTCCGACTCACCATGAAAGGTGTCGGTCATGGTTTTGGCCTGCATAAAGGTATAGGTGGCCGAATCGGTAACCGAAGGATTCACGTCGCCAAACTCACCAAATTGTTTCAACTCAAAAAGTGCTCTGACAGGATTGTGATTCTTGGACATAGTCTGTTAATTTTTTCTCAAAAATAGGAATAAATCGACTTTTTCG
>DAIOUP010000384.1:0-2778 GCA_036759465.1 Bacteroidales bacterium | reverse complement strand
GGACGGGACATTGAGGCCAGTTCCCCAAATTTTCCATCCAGAGGCTGCAGAGTGATAAACAACCAATTGATCATAGATTCAGCTGAATATTCGGGCAATATTATCTCAATCTTTGATCAACAGGGAAGACTCTTTTATCAAACGCGAATTAACCGGATCATCAGTTTGCCACTATTGCCCGCCGGATTCTACAACGTTATCACCCTCGGTCCAGAGCCTCGTTTCTCCTGTAAGATCTATGTCAACAAAGCAGAGTAAACCACCTGATGAAAATTTAATTAACAGCCCACAATTACGAATAATTAAGGTTATTTCAACAGCTTGTTTACCTAAAAGATATATTTTTTGGCCTAATTTCGTGCACTTTTAGGTATCTTTACACTTCATAGTTCTTCAGTCTTACTGACGAAAAATATTTTACAAATTGCCGATGAAGAAATTTTACGCACTCAAATTAATTCTGACGATCGCATTGATTATGTGCCTGTCAACATCAACAATATTGACAGCTCAGACGGTTATAACCCGTTGGAACTTTAACGGCCCCGCTGCCGATCAGATCCCTGGAGGCACCGAAAGTCCCAGCCCGGAAACCGGAAACGGGATTGCAGCGCTCATTGGAGGAACAACTGCCACTTATGCCTCTGGTGTAGCCTCGGGCGGATCTTCTGATCCCGTGACTACCAGTCCGCCCAATTTCGGTTGGAATACCACCACTTACCCTGCACAGGGAGCAAACCCCAAAACTGCTGGAGCACAGTTTAGGGTCAGTACGGTAGGCTACGACAATATTAAGTTCGTTTTCGATCAAAGGCTGAGCAATACTGCTGCCAATACCTGGGTGGTCCAGTACACCAGCAACTTTGCAGCCACCCCACCCGTGTGGGTTGATGCGCAAACTTTCACCTTCGAACCGCAGGCAACCGGAACTGGTGACGTTTGGTACAATCAGCGCACAGTCGATCTTGGTGCTATAACGGCATTGGCCAACAATCCGAATGCCGCATTCCGGATAGTGTCGGCTTTCGACCCTACAACAGGAAACTACCTGGCTGCCCGCTCCACAAGCACATATGGAACCTCAGGAACCAGCCGTTTCGATATGGTTACCGTGCTCGGAACACCAGCCACCTCGCTTATCGAAAATAATTTGCGCAGCGCACAAATCTGGTTCGACGGAACACAAATTCAGCTGCGTACCACCGCTTTTATGAACGGCAAGGTTGAAGTGTTCGACTTACTCGGCAACCTAATCCTGAAGACTCAAATAAACGGAAACAATGCAAATATGGCTGCATACATCAGCCCGGGAATACTTATGGTTCGGCTTAGTGATGAATCGGGAAGACAGATAACCAGAAAAATAGTGATCAGGTAATACGCAGAAAATTGGATAATTACAATGCTATCTCGGTGGGATAGCATTATTTTTTATGAACAACTTAAAAATTAATGATATGAAGCGTTTCTTACAAGTTTTAAGTCTGACACTGACAATGAGCATTTTAGGCCTGATGTCAGCAGGAGCCCAGCCTTTGCTGGTCGAAAATTTTGATTATACCCCAGGCTCTGCCTTATCGTCGGTGGGCTGGACTGCGCACAGTGGTGTAGGAACCAATCCAATCCTTGTTGGCAATGGTTTGAACTTTGCCGGTTATTCAGGCAGCGGTATAGGCGGAGCTGCTTATGTTGTCAATAATGGTGAGGATGTACACCGCACTTTTCAGGAGGTTACATCAGGCAATGTTTACATTGCTTTCATACTTCAAACCGAACCAACAAATTCGGCGGGATATTTTCTTCATCTCGGACAGCAAACCATCGGCACAACCTTCTTTTCGCGCTTGTACGTGAATGCTACGGGAGATGGCATTGGCATTTCAGGCGCTGCTGCTCCGACAACTTACGTTTCAATAACGCCAAATACAACCCATTTAGTTGTCATTAAGCACACGCTATCGACCAAACTTACAAGCCTTTATGTTTTCACAAGCATGCCTTCCAGCGAGCCAACTCAGGCAGCTGCAACGTTCACAGAGACACTGAATTATTCTGGTGTTGGAAGCATAGCCCTGCGACAATTCAATGCAGCACAGCGCGCAATTGTCGACGGAATCCGGGTTGCAACCACCTGGAGCGAGGCTATCGGCACAGGCGGAAATCCCAACATCCCGACCTTGACGGTTAACCCTGCTGCACTCAACGGTTTTACCTATACCGTGGGCGGAGGCCCCAGCGCAGCCCAAACCTACACTGTTTCCGGAACAAACCTCGACGGCATGGGACAGATCACCCTGCTCGCACCTTCGGACTACGAAATCTCGACCAACGGAACCACTTTTACCAGCACCATTCCGCTTCCCTATGGCGGAGGCGTAATCACCGGTCAGCCCGTAACCATTCATGTCCGTCTGAAAGCAGGCCTAGCCATCGGCACTTATAACGGCCAGCAAATTTCCCATAACGGGGGTGGTGCAGTTGCCGTTAACGTTACCCTAAACGGTGAAGTAGTATCGGGAGTTGTACCACAAATATCAAGCGAAATCTTACCACAGTATATTCAGGGGCTAACCCCAACAAATACCACAAGGGTGCCTTATGCTTTCCGTGCAACCTTAAGTAACCTGACACCCAACACCACTTATCGTTATATCCATCAGGTAGTTACCTCGGCCGACGCGCCTACTGTGAATGGTGCTGGCAATCCTATTTTCGTTACCGAATCCGGTAATTTCATCCGCACCAGCAGTCCAAGCCTTGCCACTGATGGTGCATATG
>DAIOUP010000383.1:0-2780 GCA_036759465.1 Bacteroidales bacterium | reverse complement strand
ATTTAGAATGTTTCTTGGTTAGATTTCGCCTCAGATAGATTACCAATCCGCTCAATAATATCAGCAGTGCAACCACCCCGATCACGGGTACAACAAGAATGTAAAATGGCCCGATCCATTGCTGAAAAATACGGCCGGTATGCATCTCTAGAGCGAGATTCCATAACGGAATAGGTTGTTGGGCAATTAATTCCGGCATCGGCAAGACTTGATTAATCAAACCCCGGTTGTAATCGAAAATCAAGGGGACTTCGCCACCCGGTATGAAGCCTGCAACCATATTGTTGCCAATGGGCGACGAAACGTTTGGCCGATTGGTTAAGCTTTCGCCTGTAATAAAATCTTTGATGCTGTCGGCAGCAGGATTCCAAATGAATAGACCATTCAAGCTTCCAATCAGCCAGGCGCCTGTTTTTGTTTGTTCAAGCACATTAACGCCCATAACCGAAAGCGGTGGTTGCGTGTGATATGGCCTTGCCGGCTCTGTAACGAGATTGTTTGTATGGTAAAGACCATCGTTGGTAACAATGAGAAAATAAGCTCCTTCTCTGCTGTACCTCAGCACTCTGAGTCGGTCGTGCCAGGTATTTGGATTATTGAGCAAGGTTCCCTTTAATTTTGGCACCCTGCTTTGAGCAATGGCAATAAGCAATGGCGGACGCAAAAACATGCCAGTCAAAGCTGTGAAAACCAAAAATCCACCCAGCCAAAGCCCAAGCCTGTTATGCCATTTTATGCTAAAACGATTTGTTTTCACCAACGCCTCGGCATTTCGGCCTCCTCGCTTCCGTCTTCGGATCCATTTTGGGAAAAGGAAGTAGATATAGCCGGTGAGCACGAAAAAGATTAGCAAGAAACCAAGCAGATCAACGATCAGTTTTCCGGCCAGGCCCAGGACCTCTCCGCTATGCAGCACCCAGAGGGTCCTGAAAAGACTGATCTTTCCATCATCGCCATGGGCAGGGGGCAATGTAATCTGCTCAAATTTTGCCTCCCCGTTTCCAATTGATAAAATAAAAACCTCCGACCGGCTTACTACATAAATTTTTCCTTCGGCCTCGCTCAAGTCCATGATGCGCTCATCGTGCAACGGCAGCTCGATTTTTGTCCAGCCATCTCCCCTATCGCTCCAGTAAAGTCCAGATTGTGTTGCCGCATATAAGGCCCCGTTTGACAATTGTATTACCCGCATTGTTCGCCGGTTGTCCATACCCTTCGGTATGCCATCCATAAAAGTCCTCCAGTTTCCGAAAGCAGAATCGCAACGCCAGATGCCAATGTTTCCCCACACAACCCATCCCTCCTTATCAAGTAGAGCTGAGCGGACCGTGGCCAGATTCCAGTTGTTAGGGGTATAATTGGTCGGCAACCACTTTCGTGGGACATCTATGCTGCTAACAATTTTTCGGTGGTTGAGAACGATACCCGATGCAGCCCACATCAGAAGCATCAAACCAAACACCACCGACAACCAACGGTGTATCCATTTCCACTTTTTCATTCCCGGCAAAACTGACCCCGAAAAAGAAATCAGTAATCAACCCCAGCCGCCATAATGTTTGCCGGATCGTGAGAATGACAAGGTGTTACGCCATAAACCATTCCGCAAACAGGACAGCTGCTTTCGAAACGCTCCATCAGAAATGTATTTCCACAATGAACACAGCCGATTTCGAAAGCCACAGGCATAAACTGAATATTAAACCCCATTTGCCTGATTTTGTTAACTACCATCTTTCCATCAACAAAGGAACCACTACAACCGTCGTGCATAATTTTATAATTATTAGATTTTTAGCCTTCTTTCAATTCATGCAGTAGTCCGCCAATGCGCAGTTGATTGCGGAATGCCATCATTTTTCTGTCGTAATGCTCCAACTCGGACAGCATAAGTTTTTCTTCCGGGGTGGTTACAATCAGTTTTGCAATACCCCCGTTACTGATAACGATGCGCTGGTCGGCCATCAGGGCAAGAATGGGATCGTGAGTGGCCATCAGCACAATTTTCTCCTCGCGAATCAACAACTCAAGAGCCTTACGCCTGTCGATGCCGGCATTCTCAATTTCGTCGATCAGCACCACAGGACTTGAGCTTAGTATGGCCGTATCGGCTATCATCAAAGCCCGCGACTGCCCGCCACTGAGTGCTGTAATTGGCGTTTGAGGCCCAAACTTCTCGCCGGCAAGCTCGTTGGCCTTGGCAATGATGCGCTGTACAAGTGATTCTGCATTGCTTACCATGCGGCTTCGTGCATGCAGCATCAAAAACTCTTCAACCTCAAGATCCATCACAAAATTCATGTTTTGCGATAGCTGTGCAACCAACTTTCTACCTGAGGCAAAACGCCAGTTGGTGTCGGGAGGGCGGTTATTTACCAAAATACTTCGACCTGTTGGCGTATCGCCCTGCGCTACCCATTCAATATCGGCAAGCAGTCGGCTTTTGCCCGAACCAGTTGGGCCAACAATGCTCGTTACTATACCTTTACGCAGTTCAACCCTCTCGTAGGCCTCGGGCTTGCCATGCTTATCGCGACCTGGTAAAACGGTAATAACCTCTACATTACCCTCATTTTGTCCCAGAAATTCCTGCATCTGAACGATAAATTCGCGCATCTGGTTGAGGAAGCTTTGCGTATCGAAAGCCAGATCTTCGTCTTGCGATTCCAGTTCGAGCAGTATTTGCGCAAGCGGTTGATCATGAGGCTGCTGACTCAGAAAAGGATAAGCCTCCAGAAACTGATTAATGTAGGGATAATCCCTGTGCAGCGATGCTATTG
>DAIOUP010000382.1:0-2787 GCA_036759465.1 Bacteroidales bacterium | reverse complement strand
CCATCCGGTCGTGAAGCTCACCGGTGGTTTCATCCGGGGATATTTTCATTTTGTTTTGGAAAATGATATTGCCTTCATCGATGCGCTCATTAAGTAGAAATGAGGTGAGACCGGTTTCCGTTTCTCCGTTGATAATAGCCCAGTTGATGGGTGCAGCACCTCGGTAGTCGGGCAAGAGCGATGCATGCACATTGAAGGTCCCCAAAGGTGGCATTTTCCAAACAACTTCAGGAAGCATCCGAAAGGCTATCACGATAAAAACCTGTGCCTTGAACGATTGAAGACTTTGCAGAAAAACGGGGTCTTTTAAAGATTCGGGTTGAAGCAATGGTAGATTGTGTTTGATGGCCACCTCTTTAACTTCAGAATATTTCATTCGAAGTCCTCTTCCGGCAGGCTTATCGGGCGCCGTAACTGCCGCAACAACACGATAACCATGCTCCATCAATCGCTCCAATTGAATGGATGCAAATGAGGGCGTTCCAAAAAAAATAATCGGCAAATCTTTTGCTGCACTATCCATTGGCGCTATTCATTTAGCAAAAAACCTGACCGGGCAAAAGTACCGCGATCAGGTTTATCAGAAAAAGTATTTTTAATATCAGGATGCTTTTAGTCTGGCAATAAATTTCTCTACCAGGCGTCCTTCATTGGTGTTCGGATAATTTTTGAACAGCTTTTCGTACATCTCGAGGGCTTTTTTGTTGTTGCCGGCCAACTCATAAGCTCTTCCGGCCTTCATAAGCGCCATGGGTGCGATGAGCTCGTTATCGTATTTGCTGGCGGCACTCTCGTATACTCCGGCTGCCTTAGCTGTTTGGCCTAGCTCCATCATGGCGTCAGCTTTTGCAGTAAGTGCCATGGCAGCCACCACGTTATCGCGGCCCTTAAATTTGTCGAGCTGTTTTATGGCTTCAGTGTAATCGCCAAGTCTTAAGTAACTTACGCCGGCGTAGTAGCGAGACAGATTTGCGGTTTTTGTCATGCTGTAGTCAGCGATGATATCAAGAAATCCCGGGTTGTTTCCGTCGCCATTGAGTGCCTTGCTCAACGAGTCTTGCTCGAAATAACGCTCGGCCTGAAACATTTGTCTCTGGGCTTCTTTTTCGCGTGGTTCGATAAAATAACGGGTGATACCAAGGTAGCCCAATACAGCTACAACCACCACAAGCACAGCAAGGGTGATGACTTTCGAATTCTTTTCAATAAACTGTTCCGACCTGCTCAGGGCTTCCTCAACCACTTCGAGCCTTTCGTCGCCAGAGTCGGCTTTTTTGTTTTTAACCATGACAGCGGTTTTGTTTTAGAGGCGCAAAAGTAGTTTTTTTTCCTGAATCTTTTTCAGGCTGCATTGCTTATTTTCAACAATCTGCCTCCGAAGGGCCCTAAAAAGGAGGAAAAGGCTATACAAACTGTATTTGTTATATCTGTTGTTCAATGGCTAACTTTGGAGTCTTATTTCAGCTATCATGCCCGAAATGCTTTTGCGCTTAAATCGAATCAAAACCATCGCGGCAATTGTGCTTCTTGTTTTTCTCCCCATTCTGCAGGTTCTGGGAGGCTGGCTGATTGTTGAGCAGAAATCAGATCGCTTTGGCAATTTTGGTATGCAAAGCACGATTATTTCGGGTCAGAAAGTCCGTATTGAGCACCAGACCTCTACATTCATCTTTAACCTCGATTCGAACCAAACCACTATCATTCTGCCCAGGCAAAAGGTGTACTGGCGAGGTCATCACGACAGCCTTGGCGAGGCCTTGTATCGCCAGCTCGACATACAGATAAGTTTAATGATAGCGCAACTACCTGAAAAGGAAAGAGATAAGGTTGCCGAAGAAATGCAGTTTCTGACGACACTCATGCGTTCGCATCAGCCCGACAGTTTGTTGCCCGACCATTTCAGGATAGTAGCCACCGACAGTGTGACGCGTATTTTAAACTATAAGTGCCAAAAATACCTTTTCAGCGTGGACAGCCTCGTCGTTGAAGAAATTTGGATGACTTCCGAGCTGAAACCCTGGGATCAGATCGACCTCCGACGGCTTAACCAGATGATGAGACTTTTCAATAAACCAAATTTGTATTCGGCCTATCGCGTGAGCGACGAATGGCTTACAATGCTCGGAAAAGGGCTGCTGATGCGCTCGGTTGCAATCAACAGCCTTGGAAACAGTGTGATGGAGGTGAGCGCCGTAAGGCAAACCAATGTGAGGGATGAAATATTTTTGCCGCCAGATGATTATCGAAAGGCAGGCATTGAAGAGATGCTCAATATTTTAATGGGCGGACCTGAAGCGATTAAGCCAGATGCCGGCGAGCCGGAGTTGCCGAAATTGCCTGTCAAACCACGCACTGCATCACCAAGAGGAAGCCCGTTAGGCCCTCCGTATTGATTTGGAAAGAGAATGCATAATTTTGCAGTTGATTAATAACCTTTTAAAACAATAGCATTATGGGCAAAGGCGACAAGAAAAGCAAGCGCGGCAAGATTATTCTTGGATCGTATGGTGTTTCGCGAAAAAGGCGTTCGAAGGCCGCTGTTGCAGTGGCTCCCAAAGCTACAGAACGGGCCTTACCAAAAGCTAAGAAGTAGTTTTTGCCTCAATCAGTTTAACCCCGTGGGCTTAGCTTCCGGGGTTTTTTCTTTTAAACCGGAGGACAAGTTCCCTGAATCGGTCGCCGCGGTGCTCAAAGTTGCGATAGCGGTCGTAGCTGGCCGCTGCCGGCGAAAGCAATACCGTATGACCCTCGCATGCTTTTGCGGCAATGAACTCGAAAGCTTCTTCC
>DAIOUP010000381.1:0-2798 GCA_036759465.1 Bacteroidales bacterium | reverse complement strand
GTATTAATTACCTCAACGACAACACAGTAACGCTTGTGCTTCATGCGCCATTCAAGAATCATGTTTTCGTGATCGGCGATTTCAATCAATGGGAATTCAATGATGCTGGTTATATGAAACGAACACCTGATGGGGCCAGATATTGGACCACCATTAGCGGGCTGCAACCGAATACGGAATACGCTTATCAATATCTGGTGGATGGAAATTTGCGCATTGCTGATCCATATACTGAGAAAGTACTCGACCCCTGGAATGATCAATACATTTCTGCCACCACTTACCCCAACCTCAAACCCTACCCTGCAGGGAAAACAACAGGTATCGTTTCTGTTCTTCATCCCGGGGCTCCGCAGTATCAATGGGAAGTTCCCAATTTCACTCCGCCTGCACCACAGAACCTTGTGATTTACGAACTTCACATCCGCGATTTTGTTTCTACGCGCGACATCAAAACCGTTCGTGATACCCTTGATTATCTCGTCAGGCTGGGCGTTAATGCCATTGAGCTTATGCCTATCAACGAATTTGAAGGCAATGATTCATGGGGCTACAACCCTTCGTTCTATTTCGCTGCTGACAAGGCTTACGGTAGAAAGATTGATTACAAGCGCTTTATCGACGAATGTCATAAGCGCGGCATTGCCGTGATCATTGATATGGTTTTCAACCATTCGTTTAGCCAATCGCCTCTGGTTCAGCTGTATTACAACAGTGCTACCGGTCAGGTTACCTCGCAAAGTCCCTGGTATAATGTTTCCTGCCCTCACCCGCCTTATTGCTGGGGCTTCGATTTTAATCATGAAAGCCCGGCCACACGGGCATTTATCGACCGCGTGAATGCCTATTGGATCAACGAATACAAAGTGGACGGTTTCAGGTTCGACTTTACCAAAGGTTTTACCAACCGCACAGGGATGAACGACAGTTACGACAACACCCGTATTGCTAACCTAAAGCGCATGGCTGATCAAATTTGGGCAGTTAGGCCTCAAACCTATGTAATTCTCGAACACTTTGCGCCAAACAATGAGGAGAGTGAGCTTGCCTCCTATGGTATGCTTATCTGGGGAAATTTGAACCATGCCTATGCGCAATCGAGCATGGGTTATGTTGATGGGTCGAATTTTTCAGGGGTTTCGTGGAAAGCCCGCGGCTGGAATCAGCCAAATCTTGTTGGTTATATGGAAAGCCACGACGAAGAGCGTCAGATGTTTAAAAACCTGACCTACGGCAACACTTCCAATGCCGGTCATAATGTTAAAACGCTGCCGGTTGCTGTAAAACGCTCAGCAGCAGCAGCATCCATGTTTTTGCTGGTTCCCGGACCGAAAATGATCTGGCAGTTTGGCGAGCTGGGCTACGACGTTTCCATCGATGTGCCCTGCCGCGTTTGTCCTAAACCGATACGCTGGGAATACCAGCAAAACTGGGATCGTCGTTTGTTATTCAACTACTACAGGAGCCTCATTGCCCTGCGTAAGTCGCACCCCGTATTCACCACCTCCGATTTCACGATCACCGCAAGCACATTGCAAAAGACACTTACCCTTTTCAACCCCGATATGTCGGTCTCGGTTATTGCAAACTTTGATGTTCAGCCCAGACCTGTCAATCCTCAATTTTACTTCGCCGGCAAGTGGTACGACTATTATTCCGGCGACTCGATTCAGGTGGTCAACACGGGCGATCCAATCCAGCTCGGCCCGGGCGAATTTAAAGTGTTTACCAGCAAAAGACTTGCACGTCCTGCCTTTGTGGGGCTCGACGAAACCTCCTACTCTCCTGTAATTGACTTCAGGGTATCGCCAAATCCCTTTGAAAATCAGATGAATGCCGTGCTCAATCTGTCGTCATCATCGCAAGTCAGGGTTGAACTCGTCAATCTTTTCGGTCAGGTAGTAGAAGTGCTATACGATGGCAGGCTAAATGCCGGAAGCCATCCGCTGCAGCTACGGTCGCAAAGCAGTATCACCCCCGGCAAGTATTTTCTCAGGCTTGACACAGGTCAGGGTTATGTTACGCGAAAAGTCGTTAAGAGATAATGTTAATAAACCGGCTTCCATGGCCGGTTTTTTATGGCAGTATGGGTGTGGCGTTGAGGTTTTGAGTGCACAAATCAGCGGCCTCGAAAAGCGTATCAGCGGCAATCGCCCTGTAGCTAACCCTGAGACTGCCTTCGGTAACCCTTCCACGGGCTCCTGCATAAATGCTGTCGTTTGGCCCAAGTGTAACTGTAACAATAAGTGGCGGTTGCGGATTTTCGACACTAACTCTACCCTGAGGACCGTAGTAATACCACCTGTTCAGCAGATATTCGCCAGATGCACGTAATTCGTAGGTTACGGCTACTGATTCACGAGTATTTTTTCGGGCGAAAGTATGAATTCTGCATTCAAGGGGGTTCAAGGCCGTTTCGTCATTGCATGAAAGCAGAATCAATAGAAGAAGACCCAAAGGAGCAAAATGTCTGCTCATGTTCATCAACTTTCAAACTGGCTCATAAATTGCTTCTTATCAACAATATAGCGGACATGTGTCCCGTGGCCCGCAAGCGTTTCGCCTTCCCATACCGACACATCGAATATTATTTTGCGACCGTGCACTTCGATAACGCGGCTTTCGCAACGCAGAGTTCGGCCTACAGGCGTTGCCTTCAGGTGTCTGATATTGATCGATGCGCCCACACTGGTCAAATGGTCCGGTAGATAATCGCCCATGCTCACGAGCGCCGTGCTTTCCATCACCGCTACCATTGCCGGAGTAGCAAACACTTCTACCAGCCCCGACCCATAGCG
>DAIOUP010000380.1:0-2803 GCA_036759465.1 Bacteroidales bacterium | reverse complement strand
GCGTCAGGGCATCATTACTAAAGTGGTGAGCTTGCTCGATGTTGGCGGCAATACCGTGCAGGCCATTGAGAATTATGTGAACAATGCTTACAACACCTGGACCATCCCACCGGCAGCAATCCTGCTGCTTGGCGATTACTCCACCAATGCCGCCGATGGTATCATTTCGCACACCCTCAACGATCATCCCGGGGGTTACAATCCATATATTTCCGACAATCCATTTGCCGATGTGAGCAACAACGGATTGCCCGACATCGTATTTGCACGCATCACGGCGCGCAATGCCGCCGAGTTGCAGCATATGATCAATAAGTTTTTGAATTATGAGCGCACCCCTCCAACCAGCGTAAACTTCTACAATAACCCAATCACCGCTATGGGTTGGCAAACCGAGCGCTGGTTTCAGCTTTGTTCCGAAACCATTAACGGTTTCTGGCAATATGCGTTGGGTAAGAGTCCCGTGCGTCAGAATGCAATCTATTCCGGCACACCAGGCGGCGCATGGTCAACAGCAACCAATACCGCAACAGTTGTAAATTATTTCGGGCCATCGGGCCGCAATTATATCCCTGCTACTTCGTCGCATCTGACCAACTGGAACGGCAATGCTGCCGGAATGAACGCAGCCATCAACAGCGGAGCATTCATGGTGCAGCATCGCGACCACGGCCTCGAAACCGGCTGGGGTGAACCCTATTACCGCAATGAAAGCCTGAACGGACTGACAAACCAAAATCTCACTTTTGTATGGTCGGTGAACTGCCTTACCGGGAAGTTTAATTATTCCAGCGAATCTTTTGCAGAGCGTTTTCACCGTCATAACACTGGTGCGCTTGGTCTGGTTGCAGCCACGGAAGTGTCTTACTCTTTTGTTAACGACGCTTATGTTTGGGGCGCCTACGATAATATGTGGCCACAATTTATGCCCGACTACGGCACAACCCCACCCTCGAGAGGTATTTTGCCGGCATTTGCCAACGCCGCCGCGAAGCACTTCCTGCAACAGTCGAGCTGGCCATACAATCCTCAACACAAGGACATCACCTATAAGCTTTTCCACCATCACGGCGACGCTTTTATGACCGTGTACTCCGAAGTACCTCAAACACTGGCGGTTAACCACATGCCTGTTCTGCTGAGCGGAATGAGCACCTTCGAAGTAAGCGCCAACCCTGGCACAAGAATCACCCTGACCGTAAACAACGAAATCATCGGCTCGGCAGTAGCGCAGATGGGTACGGTTCAAATTCCAATCATTCCACAACAGCCTGGTGTTCAGGTGCGTATTGTTGCGGTATTGCAAAACTTCTATCGCTATGAGCAAACCATCGAATGCATTCCTCCGGCTGGACCATACATGATTTACAACGCCTATAGCCTGAACGACCAAAACGGCAACGGCCAGCTCGACTTTGGCGAAAACGTTAGCCTCGACCTGACGTTGAAAAATGTTGGCAGCGAAACAGCACCCAACGTAACTGTAACCGCCAGCAGTGATTCGCCCCACATAACGTTCACAAACAGCACATTCAGCATTGGCGATGTGGCTGCAGGCGCCCTTGCAACCGTTCCTCAGGCGATAAGCTTCACAGTGAGCAATGCAGTGCCAAACAACACCCCTATCACCTTTCTGCTCAACATCAACTGCAGCACAACAGGCTGGACAAGCCAGTTTACGGTGAGAGCCTATGCTCCTCAGTTTGAGGTAGGAAACTTCAGCATCAATGATGCTGCCGGCAACAACAACGGTCGCCTCGATCCCGGGGAGACTGTTGTCATCAATATTCCTTTCACTAATACCGGCCTGAGCAATTCGGCTGCGGCTCAAGCACTGCTTCAAATTACAAGTCCTTATCTTACTGTAAGCAATCCGGAGCAGGTGATCGACCAACTGACTGCAGGCCAAACCCAGAATGTCGGCTTTAACGTCACCGTAAGCCAAAACGCACCCATCGGCTCTTTGGGTAGCTTCGCAGCCACACTGACTTCTGGTGCCTACACTGCAAATCGTTCGTTTTCTGCCAAAATAGGTCTTATCATCGAAGATTTCGAGTCGGGTAATTTTAATCAGTTTGCATGGACCTTTGCCGGCAATCTGCCCTGGACCATGTCGATGGGCGATGCCTATGCCGGAAGCTTTGCTGCCCGCTCTGGGGCCATCACCCACAGCCAAAGCAGCCAAATGGTGCTCAACTATGAGGTGGCCGCCAACGACACCATTAGTTTCTATTACAAGGTCTCCTCCGAAACGAACTACGACTACCTGAAGTTCTACATCAACAACGAGGTCAAAGGACAATGGTCGGGCACGGTCAACTGGACCAAAGCAAGTTATGCAGTTACCGCTGGCCCAAAAGTGTTCAAATGGGAATACGTGAAGGACAATTCGGTGAACAGCGGATCGGACCGTGCATGGATCGACGATATCGTATTTCCTCCCCGCGTGGCCACCACAGCATGGGCCGGAAACAACTTCAGCATCTGCCGCGGCAACACTGCACAACTCAACGGCGTGGCCCAATTCTATAACAGCCTGAACTGGACAACTTCAGGTACAGGCACTTTCAGCAACCCCAACATTCTTAACCCCATTTATACCCCCAGCCAGGCCGATCAGACCGCGGGACAAGTAACCCTTACCCTCACTGCCAACGGAACATCAGTGATAACAAGTCAGCTGGTTCTCACTATAAATGCGCCGGTTTCGCTGGTCGTTTCGGATGCCACTGCCGTCTGTCCAGGAGAACCAATTACCATTGAGGGCACAGAAGCGCTGAATTACAGCTCTTTACTCTGGACC
>DAIOUP010000379.1:0-2822 GCA_036759465.1 Bacteroidales bacterium | reverse complement strand
CGCAGGTCGTAGCTCCCGTCGAGGTTGTTGGTCTGTAAAAACCGCAACATATTGTTGCCAAACACTTTAACTACATGCACGTCCACGGCCCTGAGTCCAATGGTCTGAAAAGGCAGCATCATATTGCTTCCGCTGATGATGGTGCTGGCATTGAGCAGCCTGACTGCCGGAAGGAGTTCGCTGAAACTGAGTGTGGTATCGAAAGCCTGCTCCATCACAACGCCCGAGAGGCTGCGAAGGCCCGGAGCCACCCGCATGCGCAATGTGCCGCTGAAGTTTTCAGGCAAACCGAGTTTCAGCAAATTGTTATCCGTGCTCAGATTGAAGCCCGGATCAGGATCAAGCTGAATCATCGATTTGATGTCCTGGCCAGCCATAGGTGGTTGACTCAGCCGGACGCGAATCAACGGTTCAGCTTGCGAAATAGCCTCAAGCTGTGTGAGCCTGAACTGGCTTTTTTCTGGTATTTCAAGTTCGAACCTGCCGGATTGTTCTATGCCCAATGAATGTCCATCCCATTCAACAACAAGGTTTAGCTTTTTCTCGTTGTAGGCAAATCTATTGCTTTGGTACTCGATTTGCCGGCCACCTGCAACGGCAGCCAAACGCATGCGAAGCATTCTGCCGTTCAGTTTTGCCGTTAACAATTTTTCACTCAGGGGTTCGTTCGCCGGATGCGACAACCTTAAAACGCCTTCTACCCAAAGGCTGTCACCATTGCTCACAAGCTCAGGTTGTTGAGCCGAAAGGGCAGGGGGCACCAATCGGATATGAAAACGAAAGGTGTGAAAGGCTGGTGGCAATTCTTTTAACCTGCTTAGAAACAAGCTGACATTGACAAAACGCTCCTGCACAGGCCACTGGTACGAAGGGGTGAAAACAAGCGTCCGATCGTCGGCCCAGACCGTTTCGCCTCTTACGGGCGGATCGAACAGCAGCAGGGCATTGGTTGAAAGGGCATCCTGACGAATGCTGTCGCTCACGCCGAATGCCAGCACGATGCGTAAGGGCGAGGCCGACTCAGGCATCAATTGTCCGAAATGGGCCACATAAGCCTGAAACTCCGGCTGGGGCTCAAAGGGTTTGCGACTGCTTTTACACGAGGCAAGTGAAAAAACAAAAGCTAAAACAATGAAAAACAATTGGTTGGGTGATCTCATGGCCGATGAATATTCTTTTTGCAAGTTAATAGCTTGAATCCTGAATTGGGCAGGATTTCAAAACTATTTTGATTAAAAACCCATTGATGCAAAACCGGTTTGATCGGTTAAAACGCAGATGTAGTACTTTTATGGCAAATTAATTGACATGCATTTCGATCTGGTTTCGGGCGACACCATTTGTGCCATCTCCACTGCACCCGGCATGGGTGCCATTGCGGTGGTAAGGCTTTCGGGCAAGGATGCCATAGCTGCTGCAAGCTCAATTTTCAGGCCCGCTTCGCCTAAATTCGATCTATCGGGTGCAGAAGGTCACATGCAATACTTTGGCCGCATCATGGATCGGGAAGAGGTGCTCGACGAGGTATTACTATCGGTTTTCAGAGCGCCAAAGTCCTATACAGGTGAGGATATGGCCGAAATCAGCTGTCACGGAAGCATTTACATTCAGAACCGCATCATGGAGCTGCTCATGGAACGGGGTGCCCGTCCGGCCCTGGCCGGAGAGTTTACCATGCGCGCCTTTGCCAATAAAAAACTCGATCTTGCACAGGCCGAAGCTGTGGCCGACCTCATTGCCAGCAACAGCAAAACCACGCATCAACTGGCCATGAAGCAACTGCGGGGCAATTTTTCGGAAAAAATTGGTCAGCTCAGGCAAAAACTGGTTGATTTTGTGTCGCTCATCGAGCTGGAGCTCGACTTTGCGGAGGAGGATGTGGAATTTGCCGACCGAACCCAATTTAAGCTGCTAATCACCGCGATGCAGGACGAGATTGGCAAACTGCTGGAGTCGTTCAAAACCGGTAACGCCATCAAACAAGGTATTCCGGTTGCCATCATCGGCAAGCCCAATGCCGGCAAATCGACCCTGCTCAACGCCATCCTTAACGAGGAAAAAGCCATCGTGAGCGAAATTCCGGGCACTACCCGCGATGCTATTGAAGACACAATCATTATAGGTGGCTACAATTTCAGGTTCATCGACACTGCCGGCCTCCGTCAATCGGACGACCTGATCGAAAACATCGGCATAGAACGTACTTACGAAAAAATTAGACAAGCTTCCATCATTCTCTACGTTTGCGATATGTCCGATTGTCAGGGTGTGGCCGCCGAGGAAATGTTCGAAGAATTTCGACACCTTATTGAAGACGAAAGCAAGCACTTCATTCTGGTCGGAAACAAGATCGATATGCTCGGCCAAACCCCCGACCATTTCAGGGATTTTGTGGAGCTGGAAACCATATTTGTTTCGGCCAAGCGCAAGGAAAACATTCACCTCATTTCCGACAGTCTGCTTAAAGCCGTCAAACGCTTTGCCCTTAATGCCGATACTGTGGTGAGCAATGCGCGACACTATCATGCCCTGCTAAAGGCCTCAGAATCCCTGGCCACGGTTCAGCAAAATTTGCAGAGCGGCCTGCCTACCGATCTGGTGGCTATTGACCTCAAACAGGCCATCTTTTATGTTGGAAGCATTACAGGAGAAATACACACCGAAGAGGTCCTAGGTTCGATCTTCTCCAAGTTTTGTATTGGTAAATAATTTTTCTTTAACCCGATTGGAGGGTAAGTTGCTTATTTTGGTCCAAAATCCCTGGGCCTGAGGTTGTTCCTGATGCCAGGCGGAATCTGACCATCAAGCGGATAGCTTTGCAT
>DAIOUP010000378.1:0-2837 GCA_036759465.1 Bacteroidales bacterium | reverse complement strand
GCGCCGATGATACTGCGATACAAACGTGGGAAAGTAGGTCGTCGCCGCCCCATACAAAAACCCCGAAGCGTAAAAGCTTTCGGGGTTTTTTGATTATATACCCGGTTGAAGTTCCTTTAAATGGCTTTTATGTAGTTTTGCCAGTTTTAATCCAAAAACAACGACCAAATGAATATTCATATCATCGGCGGCGGAAATCTTGGAGTCGCACTCGCTGTTGGCTTCAGTCAATCCGAGATCGAACACAAAATTACTGTCACAAGGAGAAATATCAACCTAATTGCCTATCTGGCTGATCAGGGAATTCAACTGAGCCGTAAAAATACAGACGGTATTGGATTGTCCGATCTCGTTATACTTTGCGTCAAGCCGTTTCAGGCCCTAGAGGTGCTTCGCGAAATTGCCCCATTCATTAGAGGCAAAACTCTTGCTTCCGCAGTAACCGGTTTGACTATAGAAGAAATCACCAATTTGGTTGGCGAAGATGTTCAGGTGATCCGTATCATGCCCAATATTGCTGCACAATATGGCGAAAGCGCCACATGTGTGGCATCAAGTGATTATAAAGGCGAGCACATTTCAAGGATAACTGAGTTATTTGAAGAAGTTGGAACGGTTATCCCGATCTATGAAAAGCTCATGGATGCAGCAACAGTTTTGGGTGCTTGTGGAACCGCATTTGCGCTCCGTTATATCAGGGCTTCAATGCAGGCAGGCATTGAGATTGGCTTTGATGCCCACACCGCCCTCAGTATCGCCTCTCAAACGGCCAAAGGTGCTGCTGTAATGGCTCTGCATGAACAATCGCATCCCGAACAGCTCATTGATCGCGTTACGACGCCTCAGGGCTGCACCATCGTAGGGCTGAACGAAATGGAGCATCAGGGCTTCAGCTCTTCGCTCATCAGAGGTATCAGAACATCCTTGCAAAAAATAAAATAAGATTGTTAGGGAATCGTTAACCGGAAGGTATTCTCTAATAGGGCATCATGCGGATTGTTATCACCTTGCTGCTTATGTTTGCCTCGTTTTCGGGCATTGCACAAACCATACTGCTGACGTTTGTCACCTTCGAAAAAACCATGAAGCACCTAGAGGGTTATAAAGTGCTCATGATTAATGATAATAACGGAGTTTACGAGGCAATGCTGGCCGATGAGAATGATAACAAATATTTGCTTACGATTAAGGATTACAACCTTTGTCAACCTTATCAGGATGGAGGCCAAAAAGTATTGCTTTCCGATAGGGAGGCCTACACGATAACCACTCCCGCCTTTAGCATGCTTTCGGCCGCATTACCCGAATTTATGGCCTGCCTTCATATTACTGCCTCATTTTCAGGCGCATCCGAAAAATTGGCTTCACTCGCCATGAAGATGCCTTTTTTGGCGCCGTCCAAAGGATCGTCGGGCTGGCCTGATGCCATTGCCATGGATTGCCGGGTGCCGGGTATCCTTCAATGGGTTAAGCCGGAACCTACCTCAACCGAAGGTTTTACTACGAAGTTTGTTACAGAGATCGAAGTGTCGGAAGATACTTTCTCATGGATAAAGAATCTCCCGTGCGGGTGCCAAAATAAAAACGACTTTGCCGACTGTGGCGTTTTTGTCCTTTTTTGCCAACAGGGTAAGATAGGCGAATTACCGTTGAAAGCTAAAATTGGTGAGCGCCTTCGATTTACCTATTACTTCCGTTGATCAGACATGCTGATTTTCAATCCAGCGAAGCCATGCTTCGAACCCTTCTCCTGTTTTGGCACTTAATTTGAGAACCTCAATATTCCGGTTTAGCTTTTTTAAGGTCGAGTCAAAGTTTTCCATATCGAAATCGACATAAGGCAATAAGTCGATTTTGTTGACAATGCACAGCTGGGAAGTCTGAAACATATTGGGATACTTGGCGGGTTTGTCGTCGCCCTCGGTCACGCTGATAATAACTACTCTTATGGATTCCCCAAGGTCGAACAGTGCAGGGCAAACCAGATTACCGACATTCTCAATAAACAGGATACTGTTTGGCTTGATATTCAATTGTTTACTGGCTTTATTTACCATGATGGCATCAAGATGGCAGCCGTTACCGGTGTTCACCTGAACCACGGGAGCACCGGCATCACTTATGCGTTTAGCATCACTTGTAGTCTGCTGGTCGCCTTCTATAACGTAAAGCGGTTGGTCCTTTAAGTTTTTGATGGTTCGCTCAAGCAAGGTAGTCTTTCCTGAGCCCGGGGAGCTCACAAGATTATACGCTTTTATTTTCAACGCTTCAAAATAGCCACGGTTTCGTTCAGCAAACTGCATGTTTTTGTCCAGAATGTTCCGCTCGAGCGAGATGGCATGACTATGTCCATGCGGGTGGTCGTGTTCATGGTCATGATCATGGTGATCATGATCGTGAACATGGTCGTGATGAACATGACCATGCGGATGGCTGTGCTTGTGCTGGTGCGGATGGATATGCACGATGTGGCCATGCCTGTGAAGGTGTTCATGATGGTGTTCGTGGTTTTGCTGGTCAGCTCCAGATTCGAGTTTTTTATAGGTGATGTGGTCGTCATCGCCACAACCGCAGGTGCCGCACATATGAAAGGAAATTAGTTTGTTACTACTTCTATTGATTTGATCTTTAGCTCTTTGCCGGTTAGCAGGTGGGTGTTCTGGCTGTTGCAATAGGGACAAATTTTAAAAACATCCACCGGCTCAAATTCGTTGCAACAGTCTTCGCAACCCGCCATGGCTTTGGTCCAGAGAAAAACCAATTCGGCCTTTGAGGCGATGCTTCCTCTTACCGCTTCTTCCATTGCAAGCCTAATGGCATCGGGTTCAACTCCTGAC
>DAIOUP010000377.1:0-2842 GCA_036759465.1 Bacteroidales bacterium | reverse complement strand
TCTTTTCAAACACAATGGCCAGATTGCCATAATTCATGGCCAAATCAAAATATCGGTTATTGGCCGTATTGATGCTTATTGCCTCCCTGTACCTTTGCTCCGCCAATGTAAAATTTTTCATTTCTGCATCAATAAGGGCGAGGTTATTGAGCACTATAGCTTTGTTTCTTGTGTCGTTGAGTTCCTCAGTATACCGAAGCGACTCGAGATACTGATTATAGGCTTCCCCTTTGCTGCCCACATCGCTGAGCACATTGGCAAGGCTGTTGGAGGCCGACATTTTAAGCTTGGTGTCGTTGAGCTGGTTAGCCAATTTTGCAGCAAGCTCGAAGTAGAATGCGGTGCTGTCTGAATTGTTGAGCAAACGATGAGTCTTGCCAAATTCGATGAGTATTTGCGTCCACAAAAACTGGTCACTGATCTCCTTTTTCAGCGTATTGGCCTGATAAAGATAATGAAGTGATGAGTCCGGCTTTTCAAGAGCAAAATATGCTGCAGCAATGAGTTGGAGAGCTTTCCCGATTTTATTCCAATCGCCAATGGTTTCAGCTTTATTAACCATTTGCTTCCCAACCCTGATAACCCCTTGTGGATCGGAATGCATCAACGAGTCGCCCGTTTTGATGAGATCGTTGAAAATTTCGGCCTCGGTGGTATCCATCTTAGCTGGTTCACTCTTTTTATTACATGAAGAAAACCCAGCTAGAAGCATAACCAGCAACATCAACCCAGTAAAAATAAAACCGGTGGAAAATTTTTTCTCCCGAGCCATCCTCGGAACATTTATCTGATAATTCATAAGCTAGTGATTCTCTATGCAAGAATAACCATAAAATTATGGAAATCAAATGTTGGTCAAGAAGTTGTTGCTATTTTTGTTTCCTATAACAGCCGGATAATCCTATAAAACAACATAATTAAATTCCATGAGAATAGCTAATCTAAAGTTTGTGTTATCTGCGATAGCCGTTTTAGCCATGATCTTCTATTCTTGCAGCAGAGTGCCAATTACCGGGCGCAGACAAGTCAATCTGATTCCTGGTCAGCAAATGATGGCCATGAGCTTTCAGCAATATTCGCAATTTCTCAACGAAAATAAATTATCCAATGATGCTCAGGCGACTGCTATGGTAAAAAGGGTTGGGGGTAAAATACAAAAAGCTGTAGAGCAGTACTTTGCAGAGAAGGGAATGTCGAAGCAGCTGCAGGGCTATGCGTGGGAATTCAATCTTGTGGAAAGTCCTGAAGCCAATGCATGGTGCATGCCTGGCGGCAAGGTGGTATTTTACACTGGCATTTTGCCCATTACCCAAAACGAAACCGGCCTGGCTGTTGTAATGGGTCATGAAGTGGCGCATGCCATAGCCGAACATGGCAACGAGCGCATGAGCCAGCAAATGATGACGCAGATGGGCGGTATGGCCCTTGCAGTGGCCATGCAGGACAAACCAGAGCAAACGCAGGCTATCTGGATGACGGCATTTGGGCTGGGATCGCAATTGGGCGTTTTACTGCCATACAGCCGACTGCACGAGAGCGAAGCCGACAGGCTGGGCCTCATTTTTATGGCCATGGCCGGATACGACCCCAACGAGGCCGTGGCTTTCTGGCAGCGAATGGCCACCATGAAAGGAGGTCAGGCCCCGCCGGAATTCCTGAGCACACATCCCTCCGATGAAACACGCATCGCTCAGATTCAGAAGTGGCTTCCCGAGGCTATGAAGTATTACTCGAAAGACCGCTAAGAAAAAATGAGCGCCTCAGGGCGCTTATTTTTTTTTTGTTTCCTCAACCCATGCTGCTGTTTTCATCACCCGCGCATAGGTGCGGTTGAGCGTGGCCAACGTGGATGCATGAACATGGGCAGCCGGTATCTCAATACCATCGTACTTCAGATTCCTTGTTGTACAGGCGTCGGCGAGAACAGTGCACCGAAATCCGTAATCTTTGGCTGCCCTGACCGCGGCTTCGAGACACATATGGGTTTGCATGCCCGCAAATACAAGCTCAGCAGGCTTTAATTCCTGTAAAACTTCCAGTAGGTTGGTTCCCGAAAAAGCGTTTACCTCTTTTTTAGTAATAACCAATTCACCCTCAATCGGAGCAACCAAAGTGTGTATTGCACCTCCCGGCCCAAATTCATGTTGCACATGTACCACCGGCCAGCCAAGTTCCCTGAACAACGTAAGCGCCCGGGAGGCATGCCTGGCCGCCTCCTCTGGTTCATGCAGGGGTTGAGCGCCTCCGGGGAAGTAAAACTCCTGTATATCAATCAGTACTAAAACCTTTCTGTCCTGCCCGGCAAGCTGCAGCGCGATCAGTGCAGCCATGAGCATAAGCGTAATCTTTCTCATTGATTTTTTTCCAAAAATAGTAACAGATTGCAACCATAAGGTTCATTGTCTGTCAATGTACTGTGAGAATAAAAATAATGTAGAAAAATATGTACTATGTATTACAAGGTACTGAAAAATTCATAAATTTGCCGCATGAATACAGAAAGCAACTTATCACAAATGCGTCGCGGGGTGCTCGAGATGTGCATCCTGGCCATCATCCGGCGAATGGGAGAGGCCTACGCCTCCGACATTCTCGACGAACTGAAGCAGGCAAGGTTGCTGGTGGTGGAGGGTACCTTATATCCTTTGCTGTCGCGACTCAAAAACGAAGACTTGCTCACCTACCGTTGGGAGGAGAGCCGGTCAGGGCCGCCACGAAAGTATTACCAGATCACGGAAGCCGGTATGGCTTCGCTCGAGGAGCTTCGAACGGGCTGGCAAATGCTCTCGGAATCGGTAGAATCGGTATTAAAGAATAGTGCAAACGAATCAAATCCCAATAG
>DAIOUP010000376.1:0-2844 GCA_036759465.1 Bacteroidales bacterium | reverse complement strand
AAACCTATGGATATAGCCCAGTTTCTACGCGTCATACGAAACAACCTGCTGCTACTGTTAGCAATACCGCTTCTGCTGGCGCTGGTTGTTTTCTATTTTACACGAAATCAGGATAGTGTCTTCGAATCGGAGGCAATTATTTACACAGGGATTACCACAGGCTATTCCATTGAATCCACCGCACAGCGCCCAACCGACTATTTCTTCACGAGCGCCCAATTCGACAACCTGATTAACCTCATCAACTCGCGGCAAACCATCGTGGAAGCCGCAATTATGTTATACGCACAGAATCTTTCCTTGGAGGCTTATAATCCTCAGTACATTTCGAACGAAAACTACGACAAGCTGATGAAGAACACCCCCAAACATGTCAAGGATATGGTCGTAAAAAATGGCAAGGCGGGTGTGCAAAGAGAAAAAGAGGAGCAAATCAGGGCACTCGAACGTGAACTGAAATCACTCGAGCGTGAAATTAACAAGCAGCGAATCAACGGAGATCTCTCTCCGGAAACTACCTCGCCGCAAAGCCGGACAATAGAAGAAGGGCTTTCTAAAGATGAGCCGGTCATACAACAACAATCCTATTATAACGACAACAACAATCAGCTTCGGACATCCACCGCACAGCAATCCGCCACCACTAGCGAGCGCATTCATGTTGTCAAAGCCGGCGAAACCCTGCTTACCATTGCCAAGCAGTATGGTGTAAGCATGAATCATCTTCGTGAACTCAACAACCTTTCCTCACAGGAACTAAGATCGGGCCAAAGGATTGTCATTGAGCGTTCCAATCCCGTTTATACAACAACCGCTGCCCAGACTTATTCGCTCGACTCCCCTATTCCAGATGAAGCAAATTTAGATGCCATGCCCGATGATGTTTACGACCCAAACACCGAGGATTGGAATGCGTTTATCCATCAGCCTGCAAGACAGGAAGGAACCAGGGCGAGAAACCTGAACAACGAAATGATCGATCAGCTTATTGAAAAAGACCCGATTATTCCTGTCGGAATCAGAGAGGACGACTTCAATAAAACTGTTCAGAATTTTACCAATTACTACAACTCAAACGATACCAATTACATATACGGACTACTTCACTACGGCACCAGCCCACATTACTCCATACGATCGCTTAAAAGGTTACAGATTTACCGTATCAGCAACTCTGACCTTGTCAGGCTTGTTTATACCTCTGACGACCCTGGTATCTGCCAGCAGACGCTCAAAATTATTGCCCATGTTTTTGTAAAAAATTACAAGCTGCTCAAGGAAAGCCAAACCGATATGGTGGTCGATTACTTCCGCAGACAGGTGGACAGTGCCGACAGAATACTTAAGCTCACCGAGGATAAGTTGCTCACATTCAACAGGAAAAACAATATCATCAACTATCCTGAGCAGACAAAGTTTATTGCGCAGCAGAAAGAGGAGCTTGATCTTTATTATTCGAACGAGCAGGTACGTATGGCACAGTCGGCCGCATCGCTCCGCGAATTGGAAACAAAACTTACCCGTCGCGACAGCATTTACCTTAAGAGCGATGTTATCAACCAAAAGCGAAAGGAATACGCCGACGTAACAGAGCGCATCCTCATAAACGAATTGGCTGAGGATTACGACAAGCGCATCGGCGATGAAATCGCAGCGCTCAGAAGGCGGGCAGACATTCTGCGCGACGAAATAAAATTATACGTAGATCAACTCTACCTCTATAGCCATTCTACACAAGGACTCCAAATTGCCCGTTTGCTTGATGAGTGGCTCAAAAATGCATTGACTTACGAGGAGGCAAAAGCCAGCTTAGTGGTGCTTGCCCGGCGTAAGCTCGATTTTGTCAGAACCTATCAGCGTTTTGCGCCGCTTGGGGCTATCCTGAAACGCATTGAACGCGAAATGACTATAGCTGAGCAGACATATCTTGAATTGTTGCGGAGTCTGAACCTTGCCAAGATGCGCCAACAAAACCTGCAAATGGCCACCAATATACGGATTGTCGATCCCCCGTATTTCCCCTTGCAGGCAAACCCGTCCAGAGCAAAATATCTGGTCGTTGCTGCAGCACTCATCGGATTTTTCCTTGTATTGTTCATTATCCTTGTACTCGAGTATTTCGATATGTCGCTCAAGAATCCGGATCGTGCCGTCGAAAAGATCGGGTTAAAACTCGCTGGAGCTTATCCATATCTTGGCGCTGCTGTCCGAATGAAGGACGCCAGCTTTGTGACCAACCGTTTGGTTGAGATGATTATCCAGAATATCAAGCGGACAATTGCTCTCAACTCGGTTTATCCTGCACGAAAGCCTTATTTGGTGCTCTTCTTCAGTACGCAGGGACAAGTTGGCAAGACGCTCATTATGAACAAAGTGGCCAACAAACTTCGTACATACGGCGAAAGAGTACTCATGCTCAATTATGCCAATGAAGATGTTCAGCCCGAAAACTCCGATCTCGAACAGCAATACCAGTACTTAATCCGTGAGAATTTCCCGGAAATTAAAAACATAAGAGACCTGATCAATGCACAGGTTTTGCGCCGTGAAAATACGCCCTACGACTACATCTTACTAGAAATCCCATCGATCATCTTCCATAGTTTCCCGATGGATCTGATTTCGCAGGTTGATGCTGCCATGCTTGTCGTAAAAGCCAATGCAGGCTGGTCCAAGGCCGACGAAGGAGCACTTGAAATCATCAAGGAACTGGCCAAGGAACCTCCGATGGTAATCCTCAACGAAGCAGAAGACTATGCCATCAGGGAAATGATTTCAGGTGTTAAATCACAGCGAACCGACACTATCACCAGCAAATTAAAGCATTACCTTACTCTGCCAGCC
>DAIOUP010000375.1:0-2847 GCA_036759465.1 Bacteroidales bacterium | reverse complement strand
GGTAGAGCAGTATAAAAAGGGTCGTAAGCATGAGGTCGAAGCCAGGAAAAACCCCTGCAGGTTTATAGATAAATATGGTTGAAACAATAATTATTAGCAGCTGGGAAATAGCATATAAATGAAAACCTGGTCGGCGAAGCATCCACATGTATCGAATCCCGACAAAGGACACGACATTGAGTAAGGCTGCCAATAAAAAGAATAGTCGCGGTATGGAAACGAACGATTGGAGTGGCATTCCAAATTGCTCCAAAACTTCCTCGGTTAGCATTCCCTGTATAACCTGATGGTTGATATACACGAAAAAACCGCTCACAGCACTCAGGCCCGAGCCTATAAAACTAAGGATACATAAAAAAGTGAGCAAAGCGGGCCTGGATGTTCTTTCGTCGAAGTTTTGCGGTAAACCTGTTTCCACTGCGTACAATCTTTGAATTGCAGCGAAGATAGCAATAAACACTGCTCTTTAACTTTGAGGGGTTTATTGTAATTTTACACCTTATTATTCACTGGTCAATTTCATGAACGCCGATGAGTTGCAAAAACTTCCCAACCAGCATCAAGCACTGATTATTTATTTTTATCACGATCAGTGTGCTCCCTGCGTGAGCTTGAGACCAAAAGTGAGTGAGCTGATCGGAGAGCGGTTTCCCGAAATCAAACTGGAGTTTATTGATGCAGTAAAAAATCCGGAGCTACCGGCCGGGATGGGTGTATTTGCCTTTCCGACACTGATTCTGTATTTCGAAGGGAATGAGGCCGGACGGTGGAGCAAATACGTTTCGGTATCGCAGCTCGAAGAATATATCAGCCGGCCTTACCGTTTGCTCTTTGGATAGATTCAGATTCCTGTAACCAGCGCATCAGGTAGTTCGAGCTGCACATGCCTTAGAAATGCAGCTGACTTGTGCATGTGCACATACATGGTGGTATCCTCCGTTACAAAAGGCACTTCCCTGCGATACTGAGCAACAAAATTCTCAATTATTGGCGAACTTTTCAGCGGCCTGCGAAACTCGAGCGCCTGAGCGGCGGTAAACAGCTCGATGGCAAGTATCTGTTCAAGGTTCTGCACAACCCTCCAAACCTTTGTCGCGGCATTGGCGCCCATACTCACATGATCTTCCTGGCCCTGCGACGATTCGATGCTATCGACCGAAGCGGGCGTGCACAGCTGCTTATTTTGGCTAACAATGCTGGCAGCAGTATAATGTGGTATCATAAATCCGGAGTTGAGTCCGGGATTGGCTACCAAAAAAGATGGCAAACCTCTTTTACCATTCAGCAACTGATAGGTGCGTCTTTCGGAAATATTTCCCCATTCGGCTGCGGCTATTGCCAAATGATCGAGGGCGAGCGCAAGCGGCTGGCCATGAAAATTACCCGCCGAAAGCACAAGGTCGGCCTCCGGGAAAATTGTTGGGTTATCGGTAACGGAATTGATTTCCTGACTAAATACCTGCGCAACATAATTCATGGCGTCCACCGATGCTCCATGGACCTGTGGAATGCATCGAAAACTGTAGGGGTCTTGAACATGATTCTTTGGCCTGTTAATCAGCTCACTACCTTCGAGAATGTGTCGTATTCTCCGGGCTGTTTCAATTTGACCGCGATGCGGACGTATCAAATGAACGGCTTCATAGAATGGCTCGGGACGGCCATCGAAGGCATCAAGCGATATTGCACCAATGAGATCGGCCAAAATGGACAACCTGAAAAGCCTGATCAGGCTCATTACCCCGTAGGCACTCATAAACTGCGTACCGTTGAGCAGCGCCAGACCTTCTTTCGATTGCAATTCTACGGGCTTCCATGCCATCATACGATTGAACTCGGAGGCTGCCATAACGGCTCCGTTTACCCTTACTTCGCCCTTTCCTAACAAAGGCAGGCACATATGGGCCAGCGGAGCCAGATCGCCTGAAGCCCCAAGCGAACCCATCTGATATACAACGGGATACACTTCGCGGTTGAAAAGCTCGATGAGTCTTTCCACTGTTTGCACCTGCACGCCGGAGTGACCGTAAGCAAGGCTCTGAATCTTCAGCAGCAGCATAAGCCTGACCACCTCGGCCGGCACTTCGTCGCCCGTGCCACAGGCATGCGACATAACCAGGTTTTTTTGCAGTGTGCCAAGATCCTGCTTCGAAATTTTAGTGTCGCAGAGCGAGCCAAAGCCGGTATTGATGCCATAAATGGGTTCGTCCTGCTGCTCCATGCGCCGGTCAAGATAATCGCGGCATTGCTGAATCCTGTTGCGGGCATCGGGCGAAAGGGCAAGCTTGTGTTTTGACGTACGATATCGAAAATGGTCGAAAATGTCAGCTTCTCGCTGCTGATGTAGTGCACGCTCATGTGCCAGTGGTTTTGGTTTATAATGCCTTAGCAACTATCCCATTAAGTTTTTGCCAATGCACTTGATACAATATTTTAATTCATTTTGCTTGCAACAACTCATATATCGTTGTTGCAAGACTGGCTGATGGGAGCGTTTGCTGCCCGCCTTGCTTCATATCCTTAATGGTAAAACTGTTTCCTGCCATTTCGCTTTCTCCTGCCATGACCACAAGGGGTATGCTTTTTTGGTCGGCATAGCGCATTTGCTTTTTTAGCTTCTCAGCCGAGGGATAGATTTCGGTATTGATTCCCATCTGCCGCAATTGCCCAACAAATGGCAGGCAATAATGCTCTTCGGCCAGGCCAAAATTGAGAAACAAGACATGGGTGGTATCTGCAGAGGTGGCAGGAAACAAATCCAGCTCATTCATCACATCGTAAATCCTGTCGGCCCCAAAACTGATGCCAACACCCGACATACCAGGCATACCAAATACTCCGGTAAGG
>DAIOUP010000374.1:0-2849 GCA_036759465.1 Bacteroidales bacterium | reverse complement strand
CATTAGGCCGCATATCGCTTTGGCCGCCATCATGTTAGAAAGGTTATGAAGTCCGATCAGATGAATTGGTTGCCAAACGCCATCGCCATCCATCACCCTGAAACCATCATCCGATTGCTCCCATTGCGGCAACTGATAGGGGATTGTATTGCAGTTTGCATAGGAAACGATTTTACAAACTTCTTCGTCCTGAGCATTATACACCAAAGTACCATCCTGAGGAATGCGACGAACGAATTCTCTGAACTGTTCGAGGTAAAAGTCGAAAGTCGGGAAAACGTTCACATGGTCCCAGCCAATACCGCTCAATACGGCAATATTGGGATGGTAATGCCAAAATTTTGGCACCCTGTCGATGGCTGAGCTGAGGTATTCGTCGCCTTCGAGCACCATCCAGCGGGCGCTTTCGCTGATTTTCACCATCACATCAAAGCCCGGTATCAATGCACCGACCATAAAATCGACTTCGATATCAGCATGCTGCAGCACGTGAAGGATCATGGAGGTGATGGTTGTCTTTCCATGACTACCGGCGATAACCACACGCTGCTTTCTTTCAGACTGTAAATAGAGGTATTCGGGAAAAGAGTAAATCTTCAGTTTATATTCCTGGGCCTGAAGGAGTTCCGGGTTGTTGGCCTTGGAGTGCATTCCGAGGATTACGGCATCGAGACCTGGATGCACTTTTTCGGGAAACCAACCAATTTTTTCGGGGAGCAAACCTGCTTTGGCAAGACGTGTGGCTGCCGGTTCAAAAATTTCGTCGTCTGAGCCCGTTACTTCGTAACCTTTGGCATGCAATGCCAGGGCAAGGTTGTGCATGGCACTGCCGCCAATGGCAATAAAATGAACCTTCATACCTTTTTTGGCAAAGATACGGATTGGTCTGGCCAAAGCATGCAGCAGGGATAAGGAGGTCCGGTTCGGCTCAATGGACAGCTTTGCGTAATTTTGTGCGAAACCCACACCGCATGCAAGAAAAAATTACGCTGCTCAACGAACGCTATCAAGGCATGAATACTGCTGAAATACTTGCAGATGCCTCATCCGAATTCGGAACAAAACTGGCGTTTGCAACGAGCCTTGGCCTCGAAGACCAGGTGATCACTCACATGATAGCCAGCCTAAAACTTCCCATCAGGATATTCACACTCGATACGGGAAGGCTTTTTCCGGAAACCTATGACCTTATTGACCGGACCTCGGCAAAGTATGGCATAAGCATCGAAATTTGCTTTCCCGATTACCGTCAGGTGGAGAAAATGGTTTCGGAGATGGGCATTAACCTGTTTTATGAAAGCATAGATAACCGTAAACTTTGCTGTGGCATTCGGAAAAGTGAACCATTGGCCAGAGCTTTGAATGGTTGCAGCGCATGGATCACCGGGTTGCGAAGGCAGCAATCGGTGACACGGCACAATATGCAGACTGCAGAATGGGATGAAATGCACGGACTCATTAAAATAAACCCACTCATCGACTGGTCAGAGGCTGAGGTAAAAGAATACGTTGCAAAACACAAAATCCCCTATAACACATTGCACGACAAGGGTTTTCCAAGTATCGGCTGCCAGCCTTGCACAAGGGCTGTTGCACCGGGCGAAGACATCAGAGCCGGCCGTTGGTGGTGGGAACAACCTGACCAAAAGGAATGTGGTTTGCATAAGGCAAGGTGAACACGTGAAGCCATTTTCTTACTTTTGCTAGGCAAGTAAACACTGACGATTTAAGGATGAAAAAAGATGCCAGGCTTGCCGGGATTCCGGCCGGATTGTCGAAAAACGATATTTTGAACGACTACCGAATCGGCTGGGAAAGCCGCCATGCCAGCCTGATCGGGCGCAAGGAAGTGCTCACGGGAAAGGCCAAGTTTGGCATTTTTGGGGATGGTAAAGAGTTGCCTCAGCTGGCAATGGCGAAGGTGTTTGAACCAGGAGACTGGCGATCGGGCTATTACCGCGATCAGACGTTTATGCTGGCAGCCGGGATGACGACCCTCGAAGAGCTCTTTGCCCAGCTCTACGGCGACACCGACCTGAAAGCCAATCCTTCGAATGGCGGAAGGCTGATGAATAATCATTTTGCCACCCGGAGCATCGACGAGAATGGTAATTGGAAGAACCTGACGCAAAGCAAGAATTCCGCAGCCGACACCTCCCCCACTGCCAGCCAGATGCTCAGGCTATTAGGATTGGCCCACACTTCCAGGCTATTCAGGCAGAATCAAGGGTTGCAACACCTCACTCAATTCTCGGTTAATGGCAACGAGGTTGCATTTGGCACCATTGGCGATGCATCCTCGGCCGAAGGGCATTTTTGGGAAACGATCAATGCAGCGGGGGTTTTGCAGGTTCCGATGGCTATTTCTATATGGGACGATGGCTGGGGAATTTCGGTACCCAATGAGTATCAAATCACCAAATCCAATATTTCCGAGGTTCTTTCTGGTTTCGAGCGCAACGAAAAAGGTAAGGGTTACGTGATTTATCGCCTGAAGGCATGGGACTATCCCGCCCTCGTTGAAGCATACAGAGAGGGTATAGCCATTTGCCGGAGCGAGCATGTGCCGGTCATGTTTCACGTAATGGAATGCACTCAACCTCAGGGACATTCCACTTCAGGTTCGCATGAGCGGTACAAATCGCCTGAGCAGTTGGAAGATGAACGCAACCGCGATGGCCTTATAAATTTCGGGCAGTGGATTGTGCAACAGGGCATTGCAACGCCTGAAGAGCTGCATCAGATAGAAAAAGATGCAGAAACCAGAGCAAGGGAAACTCGCAGGAATGCATGGAATAACTATCAAAAACCCTTACTCGAAAAGCGTGACGCATTCCTTAGTATGGTGG
>DAIOUP010000373.1:0-2860 GCA_036759465.1 Bacteroidales bacterium | reverse complement strand
CCCTTATATCGGCTACGATGCTTCCACACAAATAGCCAAAGAAGCGCTCGAAGGCAATAGAAGCGTTTACGACTTAGTGCTCGAGAAAGGCCTGCTTTCGAAAGAAATGCTCGATAAGATTCTGGCGCCGGAAAACATGATTTGATCTCGGGCAGATGGTATTTTTTATTGACTTATTAGTCAATAAGATAGATGACAAATTACGTCTGATGTATTGGTACATCTGATGTTTTAAAGACCTGATTTGGAGCAATAACCATCAAAGTCGATGAGGTGTTCCGTAAATTATATTTGTTCTCTCGAAAATCCATTCATGCTTATTAAATCACAACAAACTGCCTGAAATTTTCCCGATCAATTATATGTGAGGCGGCCTGATAAGTTTCCGTAAAGGTTCTTGGAAGTTTTAGGCCCTTTCGGGCTATCCATTTAAATTCATAACCAGTCAGCTGTCCGGCTTTATCCTACACATATCGACTTCCTGCTGTATGCTGCTACGCCACAAATAACTTTGCGCAAGGCTTTCTTTATATTCAAGTTGCTTGATCCTTTCCGAAATAAGAAAATTCTCCCACAGTGCCCCTTTGTCACTTCCTAGCGACAGGGGATTAAAGTTGCCGATTATCATGTTTCGTATGCCGTTGTCGACAAAGTAGATCTTTTTGCTTGTTTTTATTTCATTGCGAAGATTGCGGCTAAAACTGCCAAGCTTGAATATTATAAAACCTTTCTCAAGCAAATCTATGTACTTGCTCACCGTGTTTTTGTCAACATTCACGGTTTGGGCCAATTCGGAACAATTTACCTCACTGCCAATTTGAAGGGCCAAAGCCTGCACCAGTTTATCCAATACTTCAGGTCTGCGTATGCCACCCATGGCAAGAATGTCTTGATACAAAAAACTGTTCACAAGATTTTTAAGAACAATTACCTCATCGCCCGGATGGTTCAGCACATCGGGATAAAAACCAAACAGAAGTCGGTTTTCCAGTTGCTACTACGCATTTAGAAAACCATAATGATGTTCAAACTCCTCCCATGATATCGGGAAGAGCCGAAATTCCCACTTACGACCCGTGAGCGGTTCGTTGATTTCCTGAGATAGATCAAAGGATGACGATCCGCTTACAAACAGGTTGACATTTTTAAATCTGTCGGTTATGATTTTCATTGTCAGGCCAATGCCTTCAATTCTTTGAGCCTCATCGATGAAGACGTTTTCGTATTTCCCCAGAATGGTGCGTAAACGCTCTGTTGTAGGAAATCTCAGCAAAGCACGCGTGGCGGGATCATCGCCGTCCAGCAAAAGATATTCCGCTGATTGAAGTACTTTTTCGATCAGTGTTGTTTTGCCCACCTGTCTGGGACCTTTCAGTACAATGGCCTTGCCAGATCCGATGCGGTTTTTGAAGTGGCTCAAATGAATATCTTGGAATCATCTTTTTTGTTCATAGATATGATCTTAAACGATTACGTTCAACAAAACATATAATAATCGGTGATTATATTAATTCTTTTGCTTCATTTATTTTTGATTGCCGGTAATAATTGGTGTATCTGATTAGTCAGCCTGCAAGTTTTGAGGTTTTATACATGGTTGCTGCTTTCAGCGTCCTGACACATTTATGTAGTTGGAAACCAGCCTATCTAATGTTCGAGGCATTTTTATTTGGCAGGTTTTATCAGGAAAATTGATGAGTGATTGAAATAAACCTGCACCAGCCGGGCAACATTGTTACCCAACCGGTGCAGGCCATCACCTAACGAATTATTATAGAGCCTTCAGAATCTGCTAATCCTTGAATTATGAATCCTTAAATCCTCAAATCTCGGCTCTTTTTCCTTGTCCCTTGGCTCTTACTACTAAACCAGGCCCTGGGCCAGCATGGCATCGGCCACTTTAACGAAACCACCAATGTTGGCACCGTTCACGTAGTTGATGAAGCCATCGTCCTGTTTGCCAAACTTGACGCAGGTTTTGTGGATGTTGATCATGATTTCGTGCAGGCGCGAGTCAACTTCTTCGCGCGACCATGAGAGGCGAAGCGAGTTTTGACTCATTTCGAGGCCCGATGTGGCCACACCGCCGGCATTGGCAGCTTTTCCGGGGCCGTAGAGGATTTTTGCATTCAGGAACATTTCCACTGCCTCTGGCGTGGAGGGCATATTGGCGCCTTCCGAAACCACAAAGCAGCCATTGCCGACCAAAGTGCGGGCATCTTCCTCGTTTACTTCGTTTTGGGTAGCACAAGGCATGGCCACCTGGCAAGGCACGCCCCACGGACGCTTGCCGTCGTGATAGCTGGCGTTAGGATATTTCTCCACATATTCCGAGATGCGACCACGTTTTACGTTTTTGAGGTACATGACGAAAGCAAGTTTTTCGGCATCGATGCCGTCGGGATCGTGGATGAAGCCGTTGGAGTCGCTTAATGAAACAACCTTTCCACCCATCTGGGTTACTTTCTCAGTGGCGTACTGTGCAACATTGCCCGAGCCGGAAACGGTAACAACCTTGCCTTTCAGACTGTCACCACGGGTCTTGAGCATTTCTTCGGCAAAGTAGGTTGCGCCATAGCCGGTGGCTTCCGGACGAATGAGCGAGCCGCCCCATTCAAGGCCTTTACCGGTGAGAACACCCGTGAATTCGTTTCGCAGGCGCTTGTATTGCCCAAACATATAACCGATTTCACGGCCGCCTACGCCAATATCGCCCGCCGGCACGTCGGTATTGGGGCCGATGTGGCGTGCAAGCTCGGTCATAAAGCTCTGGCAGAATCGCATCACTTCGTTGTCCGATTTGCCTTTGGGGTCGAAGTCGGAGCCGCCTTTACCTCCGCCCATGGGCAGTGTAGTGAGC
>DAIOUP010000372.1:0-2862 GCA_036759465.1 Bacteroidales bacterium | reverse complement strand
GCTCAATGGGGTCAACCCCGAATACTTCGAAGTATTTGGCGTTACCCTGCGTAAAGGCAATATGTTTACCCCTGGACAGATGGTTACCGGAGAACCGGTTTGCATTATCGGTCATGGTGTGAATGCAAGACTTTTTGCCCTGCAAGACCCTCTTGGGCAGTATATTAAATGTGGAAACGTTTGGCTTCGCATCATCGGAGTGCTCGACCAGCGACCTGCAGGACAAGCCAATTCTACCGACCCCAATAACGAGGTTTTTGCTCCGCTAAATACCGTTTTGCTGCGCTTTCGCGACCGCTCGCTCACCAACCTTAAACCCGGTGGAGGGGGCGATGTTTTTATCTCAGGAGGTGATGTAGTGGTTTTTTCGGATGGAGATGAATCGCAGTCCGATCCCTCTCAAAACAACCACCAGCTCGACCGTATCGTTGTTCAGATGGCCGAAAGCAGCAGTCTGGGTGCTGTATCGGAAGTTATCGGACGGATGTTGAGCAGACGTCATAACGGGGTTGACGATTTTGAAGTTACAGTGCCTGAGCTGTTATTAAAACAAGAACAACGCACCCGCGACATCTTCAATATTGTGCTTGGCGCAATAGCAGGCATTTCGCTGCTTGTGGGCGGTATAGGCATCATGAATATCATGCTGGCCTCGGTGATGGAGCGCATACGCGAAATCGGCGTGCGGCGTGCAGTAGGCGCCACGCGTCGCGACATCGTATTCCAGTTTCTGAGCGAAGCCACCCTCATCAGCATCACCGGCGGAGTGGCAGGCATCATCCTCGGTCTGGTAATGTCGCAGCTCATTATGCAAACAACCGGTATTCTGACAATCATCAGTCCCTGGTCTATACTCATTTCGTTTGGTGTGGCGGCTACAGTTGGTATCGTATTTGGCTATCTTCCCGCCAAAAGGGCAGCCATGCAGAACCCCGTGGAATCGCTACGTCATGATTAAATACACCTAATTAAAGATGCGCAGACGACGACCTGCTTTCAAAGCGGAAACCCTGACCAATGTGCCAATTATCGATGCAGGAGCCGAAGGTAAAGCCATTGCAAAGATCGATGGTCAGGTGCTTTTTGTACCATTCGCTGCACCGGGCGATGTAGCTGATATTCAGATTACTGCAAAGAAGAAACAATACCTTGAAGGGCGTATTGTGAAGCTGGTTGAAGCCTCGGCCTTGCGTACTAAACCCGAATGCAAACACTTTACCCTGTGCGGAGGTTGCCGATGGCAGCACCTCACTTACGAGGCCCAGCTGAGCTTTAAACAAAAGCAGGTGGACGATGCTTTCTCCCGCATCGGCAAATTCCCCTACCCGCCGCTCAGGCCCATCAAAGCGGCACCCGAAAAATATCACTATCGCAACAAGCTCGAGTTCACTTTTTCGTCGCGAAGGTGGTTTAACGAGCCTCCTCAGGAAGGCGTACAGGAAGACCCGCGCGGACTGGGATTTCATCTTCCCGGCATGTTCGACCGTATTATCGATCTCGAGGAGTGCCATCTGCAGGCTTCGCCATCCGATGCAATAAGACATTTTGTAAACCAAAAGTCCAAAGCGCTCAACCTTAGCTACTACGACACCAAACGCCACGAAGGCTTGCTCCGTAACCTGATTGTTCGCAACAGCACAACCGGCGGACTGATGGTGATTTTAGTGAGTAAGACCGAAGATGAACAACTTAGCAGCGAACTATTTCCCGCACTCATGGCTGCATTTCCCCAGATAACTTCGCTATTGTGGGTGATCAATCCGAAAGTAAGCGAAGCCATTACGGGTCTGAAAGTAAAGGTGATACATGGCGAAAGCTGGCTAACCGAGCAAATGGAAGCCGCCGCAGAGGGCGACCCGCCCCTGACGTTTCGCATTGCTCCGGCCTCATTTTTCCAGACAAATCCACGGCAGGCCGCCCTGCTTTACAGAACTGCCTTCGAAATGGCCGGGCTGTCGGGCGACGAAGTGGTTTACGACCTTTACAGCGGAACAGGCACCATCACATGCTATGTTGCCCGACATTGCAAAAAAGTTGTCGGAGTGGAATATGTAGAAGAAGCTGTGGCGGATGCCCAGGTGAACGCAGGTATCAACGGACTCGAAAACATCGCATTTGTTGCCGGCGACCTCGGCAAAATGTTCGATGATGACTTTGTTGCCCAATACGGCCAGCCCGATGTGGTGATTACCGATCCGCCACGAGCTGGCATGCACCCAAAAGTAGTGGATCAGCTGCTTAAATTAGCTCCTGAAAAAATCGTTTATGTGAGCTGCAACCCAGCTACGCAAGCACGGGATATTGCCCTGCTTACCGAAAAATACAGCGTAGAGGCCGTCCAGCCGGTCGATATGTTTCCGCAGACACATCATGTGGAGAATGTGGCGCTTCTTGTGAGGAAGTGAGTGGTGAGTGGTGAGTGGTGAACGATGAAAGCGTCCCGTCAGGGACGCAATATAGGAAACCCTCAACAAAGAACAAAACCAACTTCCGTCATAGACTAAACATGGTAATCACTCAAATATCGGCAATAAGCAAAAACTATAATAACACCCCAGGTATGTAGTTTGCTTCCACTTTATCCAAATGAGCCCTAAAATTTTGATAATGTCAAATCTTATCATACTTTCACCCCGAAAAACCTAACCCAGCCTTATGAAAAAAACAATTACCACACTGCTTTTCAGCGCCCTGGCCGGTGTTGTTCTGGCCGGTGGCATCGTGACGAACACCAACCAGAGCGCCAGCTTCCTGCGCAATCTCGCAAGGGGCGGACTGTTGGGCATTGACGCCGCCTATTACAACCCCGGCGGGCTGACCAAACTCAACGATGGTTTTCACCTCTCGCTCAGCAATCAGTTC
>DAIOUP010000371.1:0-2868 GCA_036759465.1 Bacteroidales bacterium | reverse complement strand
GGACAATAACGAATTTCGCAAATATGCTACCGGCCATCTGGGAATAAGCAGCCTAACGCTGGATCGTTACAGCAAAGTTGCCAGTGGCTACATTTCGCCAACCATTATCGAGGAGCGTCAGCTCAACATTGCCACGATGGACGTGTTTTCACGTCTGATGATGGATCGCATTATCTTTTTGGGTGTGCCAATCGACGATTATGTAGCCAACATCATTCAGGCTCAGCTGCTATTTCTCGAATCGGTTGACGCAAAACGTGACATTCAGATTTATCTGAACACTCCCGGTGGCTCTGTTTATGCAGGTCTTGGCATTTATGATACCATGCAATACATTCGTCCTGATGTGGCCACCATTTGTACCGGAATGGCCGCATCGATGGGCGCAGTTCTTCTGTGTGCCGGTCAAAAAGGTAAGCGTACGGCGCTAAAGCACTCGCGCATCCTGATCCATCAGCCGATGGGCGGAGCACAGGGTCAGGCTTCGGATATCGAGATTACGGCCCGTGAGATTCAAAAGCTGAAGAAAGAGCTTTACGATATTATTGCCTTACATAGCGGACAGCCTTACAAAAAGATCTGGAAGGATTCTGACAGAGATTACTGGATGACCTCTTTCGAGGCCAAGGAATATGGCATGATTGACGAAGTGCTGGTTCGCAACGCCTGACACGATGGCCCGTAAGAAAGACGAATGTTCGTTTTGTGGTAGTCCGCGTTCGGAAGTCAAGCTGCTGATCAGCGGTTTTGATGCTCAGATCTGCGAACGCTGTGTCGAACAGGCCAATTTGATTCTGGCCGAGGAGCTTTCTTTGCGTAAACCACGTTCGGCAAAATCGGGCTTTAAGGTGCTTCGGCCTGCGGAAATTAAAAGCTTTCTTGATCAGTATGTTATTGGTCAGGACGAAGCCAAGCGCATTCTTGCCGTGGCCGTTTACAACCATTACAAGCGCATCGATCAGGCTCCTGCCAAAGATGATGTGGAAATAGAAAAGTCCAACATCATTCTCGTTGGCGAAACCGG
The DNA here is from genome assembly GCA_036759465.1 of Bacteroidales bacterium. Lineage (GTDB taxonomy): Bacteria > Bacteroidota > Bacteroidia > Bacteroidales > F082 > JALNZU01. The sequence continues at coordinate 1,844 of DAIOUP010000371.1, read as the reverse complement.
CACGGGCAAAACTTTGCTGGCCCGCACAATAGCCAAGATGCTTCATGTGCCTTTCGCCATTGCCGATGCCACGGTGCTCACCGAAGCTGGCTATGTTGGTGAGGACGTGGAGAGTATACTCACCCGACTCCTCCAGGCAGCCGATTATGACGTGGAGGCAGCGGAGCGGGGCATTGTTTTCATAGACGAAATTGACAAAATAGCGCGTAAGAGCGACAACCCGAGCATCACCCGCGACGTTTCGGGCGAAGGGGTTCAGCAAGCACTGCTCAAATTGCTTGAGGGAAGCATAGTGAATGTTCCGCCACAAGGCGGCCGCAAACACCCTGAGCAAAAGATGATTCAGGTTGACACGCGCAATATCCTCTTTATCGCCGGTGGCGCTTTCGACGGCATTGAGCGCATTATTGCTGCCAGGTATCACACCAATGTGGTGGGCTACGGTCGCGATAAAGATGAATTTATCGACAAGGATAATCTGCTGCAATATATTTCGCCCGCCGACCTCAAGAAGTTTGGCTTGATACCCGAAATCGTTGGTCGCTTGCCGATAGTTACCTACCTGCATCCGCTCACACGCGAAACCCTAAAGCGAATTATCGTTGAGCCTAAGAATGCATTGGTAAAGCAATTTGTAAGGCTTTTCGAGATTGACGGCATCAAACTTGTCTTCGAGGACGATGTATACGACTATATTGTAGAAAAGTCTATTGAACTTAAGCTGGGTGCCAGAGGGCTTCGGTCGATATTCGAGGCTATTCTCAACGACGATATGTTTGAGCTTCCGTCGCGCAAAGGCGTTAAGGAGCTGCGCATCACCCGCGATTATGCCGAATCCAAGTTCCGGAAATCCGGACTATCCAAATTAAAGGTGGCCTGAGGCCACTTCATTCTGGCATGCTTCTTGAATGTTCGTGCCTGATGGTAAAACAATACCGTACATTTTGCAATATTTTAAAGGTCTGGAAATCAGGTCTTTATTCACTGTTGTTCATCTTTCTGGCGATTTTTTTTATACAAGTTGATGCCAATGCTCAGGAGCCGAACGAGCAAATTGTTGTTGCCGCAACCCTTATCAACCACGATACAGTCCCATTGATACAGCTTCCTGAGGTAATCATTTGGGGTTTTCAGCATGAGCGCGACTTACGCAGGTTTCAACGACTCATTTACAATGTAAAAAAGGTGTATCCCTACGCACGTCTTGCCGGTATCAAGCTGCAGGAGTATGAATCGCAACTGGCGGCTGCCGGTTCGGAGCGAGAGCGCAGGAAAATAATGCGGAAGGCAGAAGAGGAAATAAAAGTGCAATATAGCGATGAGCTTAGCGAGCTCACATTCACCCAGGGTAAAATCCTCATCAAGCTTATAGACCGGCAGACGAACGAAACATCCTATGCCTTGCTTCAGGAGTTGAGGGGCAATGTAGTAGCCTTTTTCTATCAGGGTTTTGCACGCATTTGGGGTTATAATCTGAAAATGCGCTACGACCCCAATGGTGAGGATGCTGCAATAGAGATGATTGTGAAAATGATAGAGACAGGGCAGCTGTAAACTATTTTCCGCGGCCCTGAAGCACGATGAGCGCCGTGTAGATAAGGATCTTGATATCCATGGCAATGCTCATGTTCTCGATGTAGAGTATATCGTATTTCAGGCGCTCAACCATTTCGTCAACGTTGGAAGCGTAGCCAAATTTCACCTGTCCCCAGCTTGTGATACCAGGCTTCACCTTGAGCAATAAACGGTAATGTGGGGCGCGCTTTACAATCTGATCGATATAGTATTGCCTTTCGGGACGCGGACCTACCAACGACATATCGCCTTTAAGAACTGTGTAGAAT
>DAIOUP010000370.1:0-2871 GCA_036759465.1 Bacteroidales bacterium | reverse complement strand
TCAGCAATGGAGCTATCTCCTTGGAAGACAAATTCATACGCAGGTATGCACAAAGCCTGAAATCGCTTGCGGTGAGTTCAGGATAATTTTCCTTCAGCCTTCGGAAGAAATTTTCGTGCGCCTGATCAAACAAATGCTCAAACATCTCCCAGTCGTGCTCGCTGTTGAGGCCATTCTCGATAAGTTTAATGATACGGCTATGAAACTTATCCGGATAGCGTGTGCCAAGTTGTTCTTTCTGGCTGGCCAGCTCTTCTCGTATATCTATGAGCAGTTCATTTTTTCGGATCATGGCCATGGTATTCTTGGCAAGCTCCATGGTTTTTGTAACCACCTCCGATTGTAGCCGCTCGTTGCTGAGGCGTATGAGTTCAGCCTCCGCCTGTTCGTTGCGGGCCCGGATGCGTTCGTTTTCCTCGCGCAGGGCTTTTTCGCGCAATTTTAGCTGTCGGCGGCGGTGGTTCGACTGCAACAACAAAACGAAAATCACGGCTAGTGCTGCATAGACCATATAGGCGTACCAGCTTAGAAACCAGGGCGGTCGTATGCGAAAGAGGATGAGTGATTCCTCGCTGTAGAAGCCCAGCTCGTCGTGTGTGCGAACCCTGAGGGTGTAATTCCCGTAAGGCAATCGTGAATATTCGGCTGTGGTGCGTGCCGACCAAGGGTGCCAGTTCTCATCGATGCCATCAAGCTTCCACTGGTACATTCTCGCCGGCTCTGCATCGCCCTGAATCGCAAACCTGAAGGTAACGGAGTTGAATCGATAAGGAACGTAAATCTTTGAGCCTCCTGTATATGCGTCGAAAAAACTGGTTTCGCCCTTTTTGGTGCCAAACTCTGCCTGTATATGCATTCTGGGCTGATGCAAGCTGACAGGAGTTAATGGAATCCTCAAAAGTGCAAATCCATCCTCCGAACAAATCAGAAAGTCGTTTTCCGACAGGGGCACTATGTTCTCATAACCTCTGACCAGCTTTAACTCAAATTGAGAGAAGATCAGCCTGTAAATCATCTTCGCCTTTCCCATCCTGATCTCAAACAAAGCGGCCTGATCGTTCAGTATAAGCCAGTAACGATGGTTTGTGGCCGGAACTACATTGATTGCTCTTGCAAAAACTCCCAAAGTGGGGTTAAGCTCGGAAAATGGCGTAAATCGCTCATTTAAAGCATCCCATTGCAAAAAACCATCGGGCCCTGAAATTACTATTCGCCCGTCGAGATTGTAAACTTTGCTTGCCTGATAGTTTAAACCATATCGGGCATCAATCAGCATGAAATGCGCTATGCTGTCAAGTACAATGTTAGGCTCAGCCATAAAAACCCCTGAAACGGCATGCCCCAAAAACAAGCGACCAAGCTGATCAGCCTCGATTGTGCGGACCGGTGCATTCCATCCACCCAGCCTTTTCCACTCTTTCCAGATGCCTCCCTGCAAGGTGTACTCAATTAATTCATTGTATGTAGTTTGCAACATACGTTCCATGCCGTTGAAAATGATCTTACGCAGATTATATCCGCCATTCACGCTGCTCACCTCTTGCAAGCTTTGTCCGTCGAAAACAAAAGTGCCTTCGTTGAGGCCGCAGTATAGCAAGCCATCAATGACTTTAAGAAACCATACCTGCCCCTGACTGCCTTCAAGAAATCCCGTACGATGCAAAAAGCCGTCCTCTTTTCGCTCATAAACGTAAATTCCCTGATTCGTACCTATGTAATACTTATTCCCGAAAAAAGCTCCTGAGTAAACACTGCCTGTTTCGTGGTCTTTGTCGCGATATATCTCCACCGGAGCGTCCAGCCATATGTAGTCGATACCCTTGTCGAGTCCGGCCCACAGATTGCCACGCGCATCGGCTTCAAGCGACAAAATGGTATTATTTTGCAATCCGTTGCCTGTGTGGACATGGTGAATCAATTTGCCCTGATCATCAATCACCGCTATGCCTTTAAGTATGGTCCCAAATGCATAGCGATTTCCTATTCTGACCCCGTTGTTGAGATTATAGGTCTTCAACAGATTGTCGGCATTGGTCTTCCAGGGCACTATGGAGTTAATTTTATCCTTTAGAAAGAGCCCTTCGGTACTTGTTCCAATCAAAAGGCTGCCATCGCTTCGCTCCAGCAGGGATTTTACCTCGGTGCTGGCAAAGATTTCGGAGCCTGGGACTAGCTGCAGCGAATCGTCAACAACCTCATACAAGCTTCCTTTTATGCGCTGAATAAAAAGTCTGTCGCCGGCATTGATCAGAAACAATACCGAGCCCGGCAGCTCCATTCTTTTGATGCTACTGCCATCATAAATAAAGATATTGCCGAAGCTTTGAAAATATACTTTGTCGCGAAAGGGAACAATCCGCCAGATTTCTTCATTTCTGAAGTTTTCTTTGCCGGCCAATTGCTCAAGGGGTTCATAACGCCATTGTCCGAATCCGGTTTCGGTCCAATATCCAAAAGCTTCGAACGAGCCCGTGTAAACCCTTTGCCCGGCCACAGCCACCGACCTCAATATGGTTTTGCCGGGATATTTCTGCAATTCAGGGCCTGAGCCGTCGATTACCATCAGGCCGTCGTTGTTGGCTACAAACTTACGTCCCAGGGTATCGGATGCCACCGACCAGTTTTGATTGCCGCCGCCATATTCATCAGCGTTGTAATGTATTACAACATACTGATGCTGTGCGTTTAGTGGCTGCAACAGCATGAGAAAGCAAACAAAAAGTGTAAGCCGTAAATGGATTGACGACAAATTCATCGGCAGCTACAATTGGCAAAAGAATTGAGGGTAAAAATAGGCAATTGTGCCAAATATTTTCGCCTCAGGCAAGCTGAACAAAGAAAACTAACTTACAGGTTCGCTCTGTTTCACAG
>DAIOUP010000369.1:0-2874 GCA_036759465.1 Bacteroidales bacterium | reverse complement strand
ATTGTACGATCGAGGATAATGGCTTTGCATTCGAAGCGGGCCCCGGAAAAATTCTGAGCTGGAAAATTACTTTCAAACCGATCTAAACGAAAAAAAATACGTCATGAAATTTAAAAACGATTACGGCTACTTTACCGATGACTTCAGAGAGTTTGTGATTACCAATCCATTTACACCCAGGCCGTGGTTCAACTATATGTGGAACGAGCGCTACGCCGGATTGGTGTCGCATGGCGGAGGGGGATTTTCATTTGTCGATACTCCCCGCGATAACCGCATCAGCCGCATGCGCTATAACTGTCAGCCATGGGATCGTCCGGGGCGATATGTCATGCTGCGCGACACCGAAACAGGACAATACTGGTCGCTGAGCTGGGCGCCAACCACCGATCGTAAGTATGATTTTTACGAAGCTCGTGTCGGTCAAGGTTATACACGAATCACCACCGAATACGAGGGCATTCGGGCTGAACTCACCTATTTCGTTCCGCGCGATACCCTTGCCGAGATTTGGCAGGTGAAGGTGAAAAACCAGAGCGGACGTCCACGCAAGCTTCAGGTGTTTGCTTTTCAGGAGCTGATGATGGGCAATGCACTCAACGACATCATCAACCAGCCCAACGACAAACATTTTACGGATATACACTTCAATTATGGGCAGCAAACCCTCGAGGCCACACGCCGCTACTGGGTGCTCAACAAAAAGGCGGCCACCGTCGAGCAACCCAATATCGACTGGCGCTACAAGGTCTATTTCAGCATTAGCCTGCCAGTAATGGGCTTCGATGCCAGCCTCGACACCTTTACAGGCCGTTGGCGTAGCGAAGCCAACCCCATAGCCGTGGAGCAGGGTGCCTGCTTCAACACCGAGATCACCGCCGGCGACCCTGTGGTGGCTCTGCAGTCGGAAATCAATCTGACCGAAAATCAGGAAACCGCTTTTGCAGTGTTGCTTGGCGTGGCATCGAAAGACGACGCTAATCCTTATGAGACGCTAAGAATCAATCATTTCCGGGATGTTCAGTATGTCATGCAGCAATTTGAAGCCGTGAAGGTATATTGGGATAACTATCTTGGGCATGTACAAGTGAACACACCCGACCAAAGCGTCAACTTAATGCTTAATGTTTGGAATCAATACCAAAGTGCCGTTACTTTCGATATGGCCCGAAACTCGGGTTACTATCATGGAGGATTGCTTTTCGGCACGGGCATGCGCGATCAGTTTCAGGACATCCTGGGCATGGTCATTGTCGAGCCGCAGCGTGTGCGACAGCGTATGATCAATGCCTTGCATTTTCAGTTCAAGGACGGTTCAACCCTGCACAACTTTTTCAAACTCACCAACCACGGCGAACGTACGCATCACAGCGATACCCCATTGTGGATTTCTTTCGGTTTGGTGGAATACCTCAACGAAACGCACGACTTCAGCATCCTGGACGAGGTGGTGCCATTCTACGACGAAGGCAAAGCCACCGTGCTCGAGCATATGATTCGCTCGCTCGATTTTGCCATTAGCGATTGCACCGAGCGTGGTTTACCCAAGATTCGCAAAGGCGACTGGAACGATACCCTCGACCACATCGGCCCGCAAGGCAAAGGTGAAACCATCTGGGGCGCCTTCTTCCTTTGCTATGTGCTCAACAAAACTTTTGAACTGCTCGAACACCTACGGCTTATCGACGTGTTAACGCGCTGGAAAACAGCTTATAATCAGATAGCTTCCGTTGTCAACGATATTGCCTGGGATGGTGAATGGTACGTTAGGGCTTTCCGCGATAACGGGAAGGTGGTTGGCTCTGCGGCCATGAAACAGGGTAAGCTGTTCCTCAACAGCCAATCGTGGGCCGTGCTCTCTGGTGTGGCTTCGCGCGAGCGCGCCGAAAAAGCCCTCAACAGTAGCCTTCAGTACCTCGAAAACAAAACCGGAATGCAATTGGTTTGGCCGGCTTACCGTGAGGTGGAGGACGACGTTGGGCTCATATCGCGTTGTGTGCCGGGTAAAAAAGAAAATGGCGCGGTGTTCAACCACGCTTCCGCATGGTTTGTGCTGGCCGCTCTGATGCACGGCAAAACCGAAGATGCCCTGCGTGTCTATCGTAAAATGTTGCCTGTCAATTCATCAGCTTCTGTTACGCCCGACCGCTATGAAACCGAGCCTTATGTGTTTTCGGAATATGTCACCAGCCGCGAGCATGAAACCGAAGGTCAGGCATCACATTCATGGCTCACCGGCACCTCGGTCTGGATGTACCGCATCGGCCTCGACCGCATCCTTGGCTTGCGCACTTCGCTCAAAGGCATCACCGTCAATCCGAACATCCCCTCGGATTGGAAACAACTGCAGATTAACCGTAAGTATCAGGGTAAATTGTTGAAAGTCAGTGTTCATAATCCAAATGGATGCAATCGTGGGGTAAAATTTATGAAGGTTAACGGCATCGTGGCCGAACCAGGCAGCTGGATCAACCCAAAAAACTATTCTCACGCAGTCATCGAAGTGGAAGTAGTGCTTGGCTAATCATTTTAAGAACATATGAACCTGAAAGCGTACAACGATACCCGTCTGCTTTTTTTAGGCGATTCCATCACCGAGGGCTTTGACCTTTCCGCCTTTTTGCCGGGCCTGAATGCCGTGAACCACGGCATTTCGGGCCTTAGCACCGGCGAACTGCTTGAGGCCATGCGCACTGAATGGTTTGCCATGCAACCCGAAATAGTTTTCCTGTGCATTGGCACCAACGACATTGCCCGGAGCATTCCGTTCAGTCTTATGCTCGAAAATACAACCAGGATTGTACACAACATCCGCAGACATGTGCCTCAGACCAACATTTTTCTTACCTCACTCTTTCCTACCCTGCACAATCC
>DAIOUP010000368.1:0-2876 GCA_036759465.1 Bacteroidales bacterium | reverse complement strand
CCATGGGCGTGTTGGGGCGGGTGCGCGAAACCAGTTTCACCGCGTATTCGTAAACATTGTCGGGAACAGGCACCCGACGTACAAGTTGCTGAAAATAAAGGATCTCTTCGGCAGTCATCACCATCTGAGGCTCAGCAAAACGGCCCGCCGTGGTGTTTTTAACCACCTGCACCTCTTCCTCAAATCCGGGATAATTGAGCCAAAGGTTGAACATAAAACGGTCGAGCTGGGCTTCGGGAAGGGGATAGGTGCCTTCCTGTTCGATAGGGTTTTGTGTAGCCAGAACGAAAAAGGGGTCTTGCAGCTTGTGGCTTTGTCCGGCCACTGTTACACTGCGTTCCTGCATGGCTTCGAGCAGGGCGCTTTGGGTTTTGGGAGGAGTGCGGTTTATTTCGTCGGCAAGAATGATATTGGCAAATACAGGGCCTTTGATGAACCTGAACTTGCGATTCTCGTCAAGTATCTCGGTGCCAACGATATCCGAGGGCATAAGGTCGGGCGTAAACTGGATGCGCGAATAGGTAAGACCCAGCACCTTGCTCACCGTATTCACCAGCAGGGTTTTGGCCAAGCCGGGCACACCAACAAGCAGTACGTGTCCTTTGCTGAAAATGGCCATAATGGTCTGGTGCACAATTTCTTCCTGACCTACGATCACCTTGGCTACCTCCGAGCGAAGGGTGTTGTATTTTTCCAACAGCGCACGGGCCGCTTCGGCGTCATTGCTGAATATGCTCATTACGAAAGTATTATGAAGTTGTATTAGTTCTTCTTAACCTGCCAGCCAAACTCGAAATCGCAATTTCTGAACTGAGGGTTGATGTCGATGTAGGCGTTCTTTAGTTTATTGGCCACCCATTGCTGGAGGGCTTTTTGTTGCTTCTCCTGCAAGGCCCATTGCTGAATGCGGTTGTAGTCGTCGCGCAGGTTGGCTCTGTGGGGCGGAGTGCGTTCGAGCAGTTTAAGCAAACGATAGGCATCCTTATTGTCTTCCGTTTTCATAGGCACCGGATTGCTGATTTCGCCTGGCTGAAGCCTGTCGATTACAAACGAAAGCTGCTGATCGATGGTTTCGGCATCGAAACGCGTGCCGCCGGTTTGTGGATTGATCAGTTTTCCACCCGGAGATTTCTTAGGGTCTTCCGAGAATTTTTCCACGGCCTCGTCCCAGCCAATCCGCCCGGCTTTGAGCTCAACAGCCAGCGAGTCGAGCTGGTTTTTGGCTTTTTCGAGGGCTTCCACAGATACCTTGGTCATCAACAGGATATGTCGTACGTTTACATAATCGCCCCGACGCTCAATAAGCTGAAGGATGTGGAAGCCGGCTTCGGTTTCAACGATGTCCGACACCTCGCCTTCCCTAAGCCTGAAAGCCACAGCTTCGAACTCAGGATACAGCTCGCCACGACCGTAGAAGCCCAGTTCGCCGCCTTTTCGGGCCGAGCCGGGATCTTCGCTGTAGAGCAGGGCCAGGGTGCTGAAGCGCTCACCGTTGAGGATGCGGCGCCGGTAGTCGTTGAGCCGCTCCTTGATGGCCATCTTCTCTTCAACCGTAATGGGCGGTTTCTTGACAATCTGTGCAATTTCGAACTCCGCAGGTACCATTGGAATGCTATCCTTGGGGATATTGTTGAAAAAACGACGTACTTCCTGAGGTGTAACCACTACTTTACGCATGATATCAGCCTGAACTTTTTCTACAGTCATCTGATCTTTCACCAGACGGCGAAGCTCGTTTTTGATTTCAACAACGGTTTTGTTGTAGAAGGCTTCAAGCTTTTCCTGCGAACCTAACTCGCTGATAAAGTAACGAAGACGTCGTTCCATTTCCTGTTCCACCTGTTCGTCGGTAACGGTTATACTGTCAAGCTCGGCCTGATTGAGCAACAGTTTCTGGAAAAGCAGGTCTTCGAGTATGTTGCAACGCATACTTTCGGCCGATCCGGTTATGCCCCTCTGCATGCGCATTTGAAGATACTGGTTTTCGATGTCGGACTGAAGCACCACATTGCGGCCTACTACAGCCACCACCTGATCGATTACCGCCGGCTCCTGTGCACTCAGCCCGAGTGCAAGAAACATAGTTGCCACTAAAAGTTTGACAGCCTTAGTCATTGCCTTATGTTTTCTATTCTTTAACGTCATCTGTTGTGCTTATTGCCCTGCTATTAATATACTTCGAACGATTTATCGCGCAGGGCCTGATCATAAATCTGCTGGTGCATGCTTCGGATGAGGTCTTGCCGGCGTTTGTTCAAAATGATATTACGGATGTTGTCGTATTCCACATCGAGGGGTGGTATGCTTTCGGTGATCAGAAAGTCCTTAAAACGAATGAGATAGATAAATGGGTCGTCGTTGATTTCGATGTATCGGTTGTTGCGCAAAAAAAGCTCCTGATTATAGGTCTCGATGGGAAGCTGTGCCAACAGGTCATCGAAGCGCACCCATGTCTCATCGCCAATGAAGAAAGAGTAGGCATGTTGTCGCGCCAGATATTCTATGGTGGGCGATAGAATGGTGTCCTTGTCGGAGAGCAGTTTTCTGAACCTTGGTATTTCTTTTGAACTGACGGGCAAAACTACATATACCACCTTCACTATATTATATTTCAGCTCGAAGCTTCGCCGGTTGAGGTTGTAATACTGTTCTATTTCCCTGTCGGTAACAAGGGTGTCCAGTTTTTGGTTAACAAGTTCCGACTCATAGGCGAAGATCAACAGCGAGCTCCGGTAGTCTTCGAGCGCCTTGCTGAAATCCTGTTGCTTTTGCGTCAGGTTGCGTTCGGCTTGCCTGATAAGCAGTTGTTTGCGCACCCAGCTGTCGATATAGTTTTGCACCAGTACAACGCTGTCTTTACGTGGTGTTCCAGCCGG
>DAIOUP010000367.1:0-2878 GCA_036759465.1 Bacteroidales bacterium | reverse complement strand
GTTCTCACCAGTCAAACGCTTCCAGGTTTTTGCTCCCTCGCTGTTCATCTGGATGGTTACCTCTACCCTACCGGCCTGATCATAGTCCTGACGGGCATCGACAATAACTTCTCCGCCTAGTGCGGCTTTTCCGTCGCGCGACGTTTTCAGGGCAACAAGCTCAAGTACTCCCGGTTGATTGGCATTACCACCGCGGGGTTTCACTGTCCAAGCCAGCTTCATATTACGCGGGAAAATTCCCTGAACCTGACGAAGCATATAATTGATGCGGGCCGTATCCTTTACAAGGGCGGTACCAACGCGAGCCGTATTGCCGGGGAAGAACCTACCCTGCTCGTCCTGCATATAGGAAGGCATCAGGTAAGCATATAGGGGATTTTCCTTTGCATATTCGGCAAAACTCTTGTCTTTCGATGCAGTGGTGTCCGACTTGATCTGATCGGCAAGGCTTAGGCTGTCGCTTTTCGTTTCTGTGGTTGCATCGGCTGTAGTTTCTGCCGGCTGGGCTTCGGCAGTCTCGGTTTTGGCGACGGTTGTATCCTCAGAGGTACTTGTCTGAGCGAGTCTTTTGTTGGCATCGTCGAAATAGGTGTAGAGCTCCGAAAAGTTGTAGGTTTCCCAAAATTCGAGCTGAGCAGTTCCCTGGAGCAGTTTACGCACACGCTTCGGATCTTTGATTCCCGGCAATTCGACCAGAATACGTCCCGAAGTGGCTAAGCGCTGAATATTGGGCTGGGTTACGCCGAAGCGGTCGATACGGGTGCGCAGAATCTGGAACGATCTGTCAATGGCGCCTTCGGCTTCGGTGCGAATTGCCTTGAGCACTTCTTCGTTGGTAGAGTTTACCGTAATGCCCTTATCTTTAAACTCGAATAGGAAAATGGCGGCCAAACGGGCGTTGGGGTCGATCTCGTTGAACGATTCACCAAAAAGGGTTACAAAATCCTTTTGGCTATTTTTCTGCTTCTGGGCAGCAAGCGTTATTGCCTGACGGAAAACGGGATCCTGACTGTAGCCTGAAAGTGCGTCGATGATGTCGCGAACCGATACTTCGAGTACAACGTTCATCCCGCCTTTGAGGTCAAGACCCAAATTAATTTCGCGTTCTTTGGCCTGCTGATAAGTGTATTTGCCGATAAGCAGGTTGTAAACTGGCTGGTTTTCCATTGAATCCAGGTAGTAGGTCTCGCGGGCCTGCACGATGGAATCCAGCAAATGTTTGAAAAGCACCTGATCGCCCTTCGCAAGTTCGCTTGCAAGCGTGCTGGCTGCATCACTCTGCGCATATTCCCTCGCTTTGCGCTCAACCCTCGATGTGACGAGGGTAAAGGAAAGCTGATACAGCGACACCAGTGCCAGCGCTATTGCAAAAACTTTGATCGCTCCTTTGTTCTGCATTGCTGATATTTATTAGTTTTGATTTGCTTACGTCCAATTTTTGAGGGTGCAAAATTAGCATATTATTTTACAAACTTCCAATGTTTCAGATTTATTCGGTTGGCGGCGACAACTAAACCTGACTTGCGCTAGGAAACCGAAATTGAAAAGAAACCAGCAAATAGGATAAAACCACTAGCCTTTTCACTTGTTATTTAACCGGGCCAAACAAGGCGCAATGACGTCCGAGGCCCCGGTTCTTAAAATAATAGTGTACCTTTGCACCGCTTTTCAATCAAAAAATTACCAAACCATGAAAATGAATTACTTGAAACTCAGTGTCGCATCTCTGGCACTGGTAGTGTCGCTGGCAAGCTGCGGCGGCGGGCAGCAAAACGCCCAGCAGGAGCAGACCGAGCAAGAAGAAACTGCCGCTGCTGAAAAGGTAAGCCCCGAAAAAGACTTCGTTCTTGGCGCAAAAATCTTCAATGAAAAATGCATTGCCTGCCATCAGGCCAACGGACAGGGAATTCCCGGAGCTTTCCCCTCGCTGGTCGACTCCGATCTGCTCCGCGAAGATAAACTCGCCGCCATCCATCAGGTACTCAATGGCGATCCGGGTGGAAAAATCATTAAAGGAGTTCAATACAACGCTCCAATGCCTCCTCAGGTTGAAACCTATGAAGAAGCTGTTGCCGTTATCAACTATGTTTCCAATCATTTTGGCAACGATCTTGGATACATCAGCCTGGAAGAAGCTAGAAAAGTAACCATCAACCCCAGGTAGTGGTATGAACAAGGCAGTATATCATATTATTCTGACCCTTTTTGCCGCTTCAGTAATGATTTCTTGTGTTGGACACAAGCACGACCACGATCATGACCACGACCATGACACCGAAATGCTGCCCTCAACAGGTAGTTTCGGTGAGGCTATAACTAAAGATGGTGCAGTAGCCGTTACCGAAATTGCAAGCCTTATCACTGAGGACACTCCGGTGGAGGTAAAGGTTTTTGGCACCATCGTGGAGGTGTGCCAAAGCACTGGCTGCTGGCTCACCATGGACCTCGGCAATGGCGAAACCATTCAGGTTAACATGAAAGACCATGAATTTTTCGTGCCCATGGACGCCGCCGGCAAAATGGTATGGGTCGAAGGTGTTGCGCTTCGCGAACTGATCAGCGCCGAATTGCTGAAGCATTATGCAGAAGATGCAGGCCGTCCTCAGGAATATATCGACAGCATTACCGAGGATGCATGGCAGTACACCATCGAAGCCAATGGCGTAATTATTGAAGAAGCCCCATCACTTTGATTTTCTGAATTCTCTTAAAAAGGGTTGCGTTTTTTGCGACCCTTTTTTTTATCTAAGTCGCAACACCGTGCCTGGCTTGATTGCTGAACCTTCGTGCAGCTCGTTTATTTTAAGCAGTCTGTTCAGCCGGATGCCATATTGTTGCGACACTCCGTACAGGCTTTCACCCTCACGCAGGGTGTGCG
>DAIOUP010000366.1:0-2895 GCA_036759465.1 Bacteroidales bacterium | reverse complement strand
GGTGAGAACATCGGCCGTCAGGTAGCAATTGTCCTTGACGATTATGTTTACTCCTATCCCGTAGTAAACGACGAAATCCCCAGCGGACGCTCATCGATCAGTGGCGGCGATATGACCATCGAAGAAGCACAGGACCTTGCCAATATTCTTAAAGCCGGTAAGCTGCCAGCCCCGGCCCGAATTCTTGAAGAAGCAGTTGTAGGTCCCTCACTCGGACGCGAAGCTGTAACCTCTGGTTTGTGGTCGTTTGTCATCGCATTCCTGATGATTCTGGCTTATATGTGGTTCTTCTACAACAAAGCCGGTTTGGTTGCCAACTTTGCGCTGCTCACTAATATTTTCTTCCTCTTTGGTGTGCTTGCCTCACTCGGTGCCGTGCTCACCCTTCCCGGTATTGCGGGTATTGTGCTTACTTTGGGTATGGCCGTGGACGCCAACGTAATTATTTATGAGCGTATCAAAGAAGAGGTTAGCCTTGGAAAAGGTTTACGCCTTGCCATAGAGGATGGATACAAAAACGCTTACTCGGCTATCATCGACGGTAACGTAACCACCCTGCTCACCGGTATTGTACTCTACACCTTCGGAACAGGACCTGTACAAGGATTTGCCACTACACTGATCATTGGTATTCTTACCTCATTGTTCACAGCCATCCTTATTTCGCGCATCGTATTCCAGTGGCTGCTCGACAAGAACGCCAATATTACTTTCAGCACTTCGCTGACCAGGAATTTCCTCAAAAATGTGAACTTCAACTGGCTGGGGATGCGCAAAAAAGCCTACATCTTCAGCACCGTACTCATCGTAATCAGCCTTGGATCGTTGCTGACCAGAGGTCTTAATTATGGCGTTGACTTCACGGGTGGTCGCACTTATCTTGTACGTTTCGACCAGGATGTGCGCGTATCGGATGTTCGTGCAGCCCTTAGCAAGGAATTCACCGAAGCAACTCCCGAAGTAAAAACGTTTGGTCCGAGCCGTCAGGTTAAGATAACCACCAAACACATGATTGAAGACGATACCCGTGAGGCAGATTCGATCATTCAGATTATGCTTTATTCGAGCCTCAAGAACTTCTATTCCACACCTATTTCGTTCAACGTATTTACTTCCGACGAAGACACCGGTGGCGAAAAATTGATCGGTATCCTTAGCTCGCAGAAGATCGGGCCTACCATTGCAAGCGATATCCGCAACAGATCGGTTATGGCGGTTGCTTTTGCCCTCCTTATCATTTTTGCCTACATTGCCATCCGATTCCGTAAGTGGCAATATGGTATGGCTGGTTTAATAGCTCTGGCACACGATACGACCATTGTAATCGGTTTGTTCGCGCTTTTCCACCATATTCTGCCATTCAGCCTCGAAGTGGATCAGGCGTTTATTGCGGCCATACTCACCATTATCGGTTACTCCATCAACGACACCGTGATTATCTTCGACCGTATCCGCGAGAACATCGGTCTGCATCCACGCAAATCGCTCAAGCAAAACATCAACGACGGTTTGAACCAAACCCTCATGCGAACCATCAATACCTCAGGTACTACCTTGCTTGTACTGGTGATGATTGGTTTGTTTGGCGGTGAGGTAATCCGTGGCTTTGTGTTTGCACTCTTCATGGGTATCTTCGTAGGTACTTACTCTTCGGTATTCAATGCCAGCCCGATTGTTTACGACCTGCTCGGCGGACCGAAACAGGAAGAAGAAGCAGCGCGTCAGGCCGAAGAGAAACTTAACAGGAAAAAATAATTTCCGCATACTTCAAAAAAATCCGGCCGGCATTCCTGGCCGGATTTTTTTTGCCCTACAAACGCTGACTGCTTTTAAGCATAATGCCTTAAAAGCTCAAAAAACATACCTTTGCAGCAAATAAACCGGGGGCTATGCTTCTGTTTTTTGACCTTGGAACAGGCGAAATTCTGCTGATCCTGCTTGTGTTATTCATTGTAGTCGGACCACGCCAGCTGCCCGAAGTAGCCCGAACTGTGGGCAAAGCTATAAACGAAATGAAAAGGGCGTCGGCGGGATTTCGCAACGAAATACAGAAGGAAGCCACACGTCTGGAGCGCGAGGCCGGAATTCAGGAGATCAGGAAGCCACTGAGCGATTTGAATGTAATGGCCACAGATACTTCATCAAAGGCAGCAGACCAAATCGGTAAAGATGAGCTACCCGCTGAGACACTGGGGGCCATTCCGTTTGGCGCTGAAAATACCGCTCAGGCCGATCAATTCGATTCCGGTTCCAATAAAACATAAATAAAGCCGTTCAACGACTGGAAATATTTTATTTGGATGAATATTAGCCTTAGAGTATTTTTTGTTCTGATTTTCAGTCTGCTTGCACAGCTGACTCTGGCGCAGCGCTCGCTGGTGAAAAGCGCCGACGATGCGTTTGACCGCAAGCAGTATTCGCTGGCCATCGACCGCTACAAGAAGGCCTTTTCGAGGGTGAAAGACAAGGACGAAAAGAACCGCATCAGCTGGCGATTGGCCGAGAGTTACCGCCTTACCGGTAATTTCAAACGCGCCGAAGCTACCTTCCGTCGCGTAATGCGCTCCGACCTTCCTGAACGTAATCCCTCCATCCTGCTTACCTATGCCGACCTGCTCAAGGTGATCCAAAAGTATCCGGAAGCCATTGAGTATTACAACCGATATGCCCAGGCCGTTCCCGGAGATCCGAGGGGCCCCGAAGGGGCAGCACTTGCCGCTCAGATTGAAGAATGGATATCCAACCCATCACGATTCGAGGTCACGCTGATTCGTCAAATCAACTCAAGGGAGTCCGATTTTGCTGCAAGTTGGGCATCAGGCGAGTACAATGAGATTATTTTCACTTCCACCCGTGACGGTTCTACAGGCAAGGAGAAAGACCGTTGGACGAATC
>DAIOUP010000365.1:0-2896 GCA_036759465.1 Bacteroidales bacterium | reverse complement strand
GAGTAAGGGCTTTTTCTTTTCGATGGCAAAATCAATCAATTCGGGCAGCACATGCTCGCCGGCAACGACAACTGCATCGGAGAAGTCGATAGCGGCTTTGATCAGGTTAACGTAATTGGGCTCCTTAAAGTATTTGAGGTCTTTAGGACCGATACCCGGAAGCTTAAGTTTTTTATCAAAATTTTGACGGAAACATTCGTTAAAGTGATCGTCGTATAACGAGAAGACCACCTTAACATCGCTGAACAACGGATTGTCCTTGTAGGCTTTTTTAATGTAAATGGGTACAAGGGCCGACATCCAGCCGTGGCAATGAACCAGATTGGGCTGCCAACCGAGTTTTTTCACCGTTTCGAGCACTCCGCGCGAAAAAAAGATGGTTCGGTCGTCGTTATCTTCGAAGAAATGACCATTTTTATCGCTGATAGTGTATTTGCGGTGGAAAAAGTCTTCGTTGTCGATGAAGTAAACCTGCATTCTTGCCTGCTGAATGGAAGCTACCTTGATGATGAGCGGATGATCGGTGTCGTTAATGATAAGATTCATGCCCGACAGGCGAATAACCTCATGCAACTGGTTGCGGCGTTCGTTTATGTTGCCAAAACGGGGCATGAAGGTTCTGATTTCCTTGCCCCGCTCCTGAATTCCCTGTGGAAGGCGCCGTCCGATAGTGCTGATATGGCATTCCTTCACAAATGGAGTAATATATTGCGCGACAAAAAGAACTCTTGGTTTTTCCATTCGTTTCGTTTAAGTATGCCCTGAATACAAGCTACAAAGGTAATATAAAAACATGCCTGCACCAAATGCAATAATTCCTGACATCGGTGCGGAAATTACCTTTAAACGATGGAAAAAAAGGCAGGCCGTTTTTTAAACCTTTTTTAGCCTCTTACGAAGAGTGCCTTGATGATGTCCCAGGCCATTCTGGGGTTTTCTTTCAGCCTGCGGGTGGAGTAGGCAAACCATTGTTCGCCGAATGGAACGTAAATGCGCATCCGGTGGCCTGCTTCGAGTATGCTGTTTCGCAATTGAGGCGTTACACCGTAAAGCATCTGAAATTCATATCGTTCGCGGGACACCTGATATTTTTCGATAAGCTTGTAAGCGCCATCTACCAGCGGTTTGTCGTGGGTTGCAATGCCTGGATAAACGCCGTGCTTAAACATGAACTCCAGATCTTCGAGGAAATGGGCGTTGATCTCATGATAGTTTTTATAGGCAATGCTCTCAGGTTCAACATATATGCCCTTGCACAGACGATAGTTGAGTGGCACTTCGGGAGTGTGCATATCGAGCATGTTTTCCAGATCGGATAGTGTGCGCTTGAGATAAGCCTGCACCACAAGGCCCACATTTTTCGGAAACTCGGCCTTCAGCTTGCGGAACAATTCAATTTCAAGATCCACACACTGCGAGTCCTCCATGTCGATGCGGATAAAGTTGTCGTAAGATGCGGCCTTGGCTACGATCTCGCGGATGTTGGCATAGCAAACATCTTTGTCGATAAGCAATCCAAACATGGTAGGCTTTAGCGAGTAGTTGCCATTGATGTTTTCGGCCTGGATAGTATCGATGATCTGAAGGTATTCCTTTTTATTCTCCTCAGCCTGACTGAGTTCGGTGATAAACTCGCCGAGAAGGTCCACCGTAACCATCATGCCTTTGGCATTAAGCTCCTTACAAACCCTGATGGCATCTTCAATGCGGCGGCCGGCGATATAACGCTTTGAAAACAACCACACCAGATCGCGTGGCATATAGGGCAGCATCGAGGCGATAATCTTGTTTAACCACATCATAACGGTATCTTTTTTCTTGTTTCAGCTTGCGAAATTAGCAATTGCATTCCTACTGTTACAACTTTCACAAAAGAAAATTTCCAACGTTTGCAGACCTCGGCTTTGCTTTGCTAAACAATATTTTTTAACATGACCAACACATTTCCGGTTCGATTGAATCATGGACGATGCATTGTATTGGCAGCGTAAGAAAAGAAGTTTGCAGAATATCGAATAAGCGACACGCTCTCAGTCAGTTCGATGCATTTTGAGATAATTGCAGAAATAACTATCTTTGCCGCCCAAATTTCCAGAGCAAAACTCAGGTGAAATACGAGAGAGAATTCATATTGCCGCTTACAGGGACCGCCCTTGGACCGAAACAATACGGTTTCGAGCTTGGGGACGAGTTCCTTGCTTTCAGCCAGTTTCCGGAGGCTGATACCGGCATGGTGCATCTCGATCTGATTGTTGACAAGCATCCCGCATTCATTACTTTGCAGTTTGTTTTCGACGGCTGGCTAAGGCTCAATTGCGACCGTTGTGCCGAAGACTACGATCAGCAGGTGAATGGCAATTTTCGGTATATCCTCAAATATGGCGATCATATTGAGGAGGAGTCGGAAGAGGTGATGCTGATACCCGCTGACCTTCACGAATTCGATGTTTTTCAGCTGGTTTACGAATTCCTGATGCTGCTCATTCCTCTTCGGAAGGTGCATTTGCCCGATGAACAGGGCAATGCCACTTGCAACCCGGAGACCATTGCCCTCCTCGAAAGGTTTAAACCTGCCGAAGAGCCCGATCCCCGTTGGGGAGCGCTGCAGTCGCTGATTGATCCTTCAAACGACTAACTTTTCATAGAATATAAACATCTAAACTAAAAGCCATGCCACATCCAAAACGGAGACATTCCTCAACAAGGAGAGATAAACGCAGAACTCACGACAAGGCTCAGCTTCCCCAGCTCGCCAAATGCCCCAGCACAGGCACCATTCACGTATATCATCGTGCATACTACGTTGATGGCGACCTTTACTACAAGGGCAAACTGGTGATGGAAGGCGCTAAAGCCTGATGATCAGCATTTTGATTCATAAGGTGACAAACTAGTC
>DAIOUP010000364.1:0-2897 GCA_036759465.1 Bacteroidales bacterium | reverse complement strand
AAGCTTGCGCTTATCAGGTGAGCAAGGAAATTGCCTCGCACTTTGCGACGCTCGAAGGCGAGGTGGACGCCATCATCCTCTCGGGACAAATCTTCAACAGCGAGCTCTTCCTCGAAAACGTCAAACGTCGCGTAGGCAAGCTGGCTCCGCTAGCGCTCTATCCGACGGTGAACGACCTGGAGGCTCATGCCTACAATGCCATGCGCGTCATCAAAGGCGAGGTTGAAGTAATGGATTATGCATGATGCCCGTCTGAGCATCCTTATCTTTCTCCTACTGCCGTATTTTGCTGCAGCTAAAATATTTTATACCCAGGACGACACTATTAGCCTGAACCTGATCAGCAAGAGTCAGACCCAACCGCGCATAAGTCCGTTTGACACTTATACGCTCGCCAATGATGTGATCTTACAAAAATCCCTCTCATTCAGTGCTTTGGAGGTGCTTGCCGAAGCAGAGGTACAATTCGGCACGGGTCGAAATGCTTGGCTTGTGCTCTCGCTCATGACCGCCGATACCCTTCGCTATTGGCATGCCATAAAGCTGGAGCATTCAGACAGCAACGGATTGGCAACAGCAGAAAAACAAGTTCTACTGCCCCCGGATTACACCGATGAAGCCATTCTGAGGGCGTATTTCTGGAATCCCGACAGCGCTGAGTTTATTGTAACAAAAGCCAATATTTTTATCCGACCGCACACCTTTCCAAACCTTTTACCACCTGTCTTCGGTGACTCAGACGCATATCCATCGGGCCTGTTGTTTCAAAATGAGCGGTTTGAACTGCATTACAATCCAACGAACAAACAAATAGTGTTGGCCGATGCCCGCGGACGGCCATTGGCCGGGCCGTTTCAGTGGTTGCTCGAGTTTATCCGCAAAGGCGACACCTTGATCTGTTACAACGACCAATGGAAGCTCAGAGGAAGGTTTTTCGGTCAGGACAAAACCACGGCAGTTCTGGTGGCCCGCAATCCGCAACAAAAGGTGTTTATCAGGCTTAGCGCCGACAGCCATCAGGGATTGAAAATTGACATGAAGAGCCGTTTCAGGCGAAAAACCAAAGTGCTCAGGCAGGCTTTGGTTGTTCCGCTGGCAGAAAGGCCCGAGTATGCGAAAGACGACAAGGCGCTGATGCACCAAACAGGCAACAGCAAGAGCTATTATCTAGGGCAGGGCGGCTTTTTGAGCGGCAAAAACGATCGGAGGCTAAGCCTGATTCAAAGCAGAAATTTGGCTGGAATACAACTGGATATGAAACCAGCCCGACTGGTGGCCAACCTCAGCTATGCACAAGCCCATCCATTGATCCATTATCCTGAGGATGAAAGCCGGCAAAACTACTTTGAAGACCTCAGCAGTCCGGTTTTCAGAAAAAGACAAGAGCTTAATGGAAGCTTAACCCTTTGGCCCGCACAGGGCAACAGCCATATGCCGCGGCTTATGCCCCTGCCCAATGGTGCTGAGGCCGCTGTGGTTTGGACCGAGCATGCCGACTGGACTGACCTGCGCACCCACAGGGCCATGCACTTTGGCTGCGATACCATCGTAAGTCCTGAACAGGCTGTTGGAGGTTTCGACCGCTATGGCATATCCGTAAGCAAGAGCATTTTTTACCACAACCCCGAACGCATCACCAACACCAAAGCCAGCGAGGGCCGGTTTACGGGATTGCATGCCAGCCTGGAAGACAGCGCCTTCCGTACATTCATAGAAAAGCTTCATGCCCTAAGGCACGATATAGGCCTGCACACCCCCGAACAATACAGCAGCACACGCCAATGGATGAAGGAAGCCCTGAGTTTTACCTATACTCACTATCAATCAACCTTTTGGATAGACCATGGTTACAACAACCAGCCTGATGCCAACCGCGAAAACATGGTGGGCGACGGACTCTTAAAGGGAAAACGACACTATTCGGCCGACCTGTGGCGCCGTTATGGCGTTCGCTTCCTTTGGAATGCAGCTCCTGAAGAGTTAAGAAGTTTTGAGCAATACGCCTTCGACGGCAATTTCATCATCCCCTACCCTGGCTTTGGACCGCTGCTGCCGCAGCCTGTCTTTTCAAAACATCCTTCAGCGCAGGGTTTTCTGCTCTGGAACACCACGGGCACCCTCGAAATGCCTACCGACGGGCTGTGGGACTACACCTTTTCGCCCGCCCGGCTCGAACGTCTGATGCACTACCACAGCATCTGGATCAACCATGTTTATCCCGCATGGACGCTGCCCGGCAAAGGCTTCTGGACCTACGATGCCGACAGCAACCTGGTAGCCATGCCCGGGTTCAACAGGGCGCTGGAAGCTTTGTCGAAGCTGCAAGAAAGCGGCCGCTTGCTCAACACCACCATTAGCCGGCTTGCATCGTACCATCAGGCCATCGAAAACGTGGAGCTCATCCCTATTGACGACAACCAACTGCTGATGATCAATCACAACCCTTACCCGATCGAGGCACTGAGCCTTGTTACCTCTTCCGAAAAAGTGCAGGTTGAAGGTAAATCCTTCGAATTCCGTCGCAGGGGCACTAACACCTATTTTTGGTTTGATCTCGAAGGTGGAGAGTTCGTGAAAATATTGTATTAGTGCCAAAACTTCTACTCAAGTCAATTTTGACAGAAAGCGCGAAATTTTTCAAACTTTGCTGACAGTTTTAGCTTTCTTTTCCCTCAGAAAAGACCTTTCCATCCCAAGCCTGCCTGAAACCGGAATCTGATTGACGAAACACACCATCCTTTATGCCATTGCCGGCGATATGGTCGGTTCGGCCTATGAATTCAACAACCATCGTTCGACGGATGTGGATTTGTTTAATCCGCGGAACACCTTTACCGACGACACGGTGCTTACATTTGCAGTGGCTGATGCCATTTTGCACAACAAGGGTTTTGCAA
>DAIOUP010000363.1:0-2902 GCA_036759465.1 Bacteroidales bacterium | reverse complement strand
GTCCGACATTGTTCGACAAATACCCGAAGATGCCTTCACCATTGTTCTTGACCATCAGCCCCGCGCCTACGCCGAGGCTAAAGAAAACGGCATTGATCTGATCTTATCCGGGCATACCCATCATGGTCAGATGTGGCCGCTCAACCATATCACTTCGGCCATTTTTCCCCTGAGCTGGGGTTATGGGAAATTTGAGAAAATGCACGCTTATGTTTCCAGTGGTGCAGGAAGCTGGGGGCCTCCGGTGCGCATTGGCAATGTACCAGAGATTGTGGTAATCGATTTAAAGTATTGATGCAAAGCATCCATTTCTGCAGTTCTCATTTGCCTGAAGCTTTTCTGATCTAAGCTGTTTTTTTGTGGCTACTGCTACAGTCAGGCTTCAATCGCCCGAAATGAAATCCTTCGACCTGACAAATAACCTCCCACCCCGAATTAATCTTCAGATGCCTAAAATAAGTCTCAATCCCTCGGCAAAACCACCTATCTTTGCAGTGTAGATACAGGCGATCAACATAAAGTGCGGTCATTCCGGTCAATCCCCTAAGAAAACATCGCTAAAGATATGCTGCCTGAGCCGGATTCAATTACACCTTAAAACATCATTCAGCGATTACAATGCTAAAAAACCACGGCACAAAAACAGCCATAACTTTTGTTGATAAAAGCATCAGCTACGAACAACTGCTCCAACGTATCAATCAGTTTTCCGCAGCCTGCCCGCTTACCGGGGGAGCCAATGCCATCATCTTTTCCGAAAACCGGCCCGCCTATATTTATGCATTTTATGCAATCTGGCAGCAGAAGGCGGTCGCCATCCCGGTCGATTATCTCTCCACAGCGTCCGAACTGGCCTATATCATCAACGACAGCCGTCCGGCGCTGATTTATTGCAGCCACAAGACCAAAGAAATAGTTGAGGAGGCTCTTGCTTCCACCGGTTTGATTATCAGGCTGGCCATACTCGATGAGCTGGAAAATAAAACTCCGCATGCAGATACGGTGGTCGGAATGCCTGAAGTAGAAGAAGAAAATGATGCAGTAATTATTTACACTTCCGGCACAACCGGAAGTCCAAAAGGCGTGGTGCTAAGCTATCGCAATCTGCTTCAAAATGTGCGCGCAGTTTCGGAACATATTCCTATTTACCATGCCGGTTCGAGGGTTTTGGTTTTGCTGCCTTTACATCACATATTCCCTCTGATGGGAACCATGATATGCCCGCTGTATGTTGGAGCAACTATCGCTATCAGCCCAAGCATGCTGTCGGAAGACATTATGGCCACGCTTCAAAACAATAAAATCACCATTATCATTGGCGTGCCAAGGCTCTATGCCGCCATCCGCAAGGGCATTATGGACAAGGTGAACAAAAGTTTTGTTGCCAGGACGCTTTTCGCCCTTGCAAAAAGACTGGATTCAAAAACTTTTTCGCGCAAGGTATTCGGGGCCGTGCACCGCAAGCTTGGCGGTGAAGTGGAAAACCTTGTTTCGGGCGGCGCTGCCCTCGATCCGGCGGTTGGAAGCGACTTTAAAACCCTGGGGTTTGAAGTACTCGAAGGATACGGCATGACTGAGGCTGCGCCTATGATCACTTTCACAAGACCAGGACGCGTTCGCATTGGATCGCCCGGCGAAGCCATGCCCGGCACCGATATCCGCATTGTTGACGGTGAAATTACTGCGGCAGGCGACAACATCATGAAGGGCTATTACAACCGTCCCGAAGAAACAGCTGCAGTACTGAAAGACGGTTGGCTTTACACCGGCGATTTGGGATATATTGACGATGATGGCTACCTTTATATCACTGGCAGGAAAAAAGAAATCATCATCCTTTCGAACGGCAAAAACGTAAATCCGGCCGAGATTGAAGAAGAACTGCTGGCCTCACCGCTGATCAGGGATTGCGGTGTATTTGCCATGAACGACCAGCTGCATGTGATGCTGGTACCCGAAACCAGCGAACAACCCGCTGAAAATGAAGCTTTAAAAAGCCGCTTGATCAGCGGGCTTATCGAACCCTACAACAAACGCGTTTCGGCCTACAAGAAACTCATGGGCATTCATATCACCACCTGCGAACTGCCCCGCACCCGCTTAGGCAAGTTGCAGCGGTTCAGGCTGGCCGAACTTGCAGAACACAAGGAAGAGCCGAAACTGCCCTCAGCAACGATTGACGATCCCGTTTACGGTATGCTCGCCTCATGGATTGAGCTTGAAAAAGGCATCAAGGTGCAACCAAATCACCATCCTGAGATGGATTGCGGGCTCGATTCGCTCGACAAAGTAAGTTTTCATACCTACATGAAGCAAACCTTCGGTATTTCGCCTGATCCTCAGGAAATTGCCGAGTTCCGAACTGTGCTGGCACTTTCGCAGTGGGTAGCCGAAAACAAAACCAAAATGGAAGAAATCAAGGTTGACTGGAAAAGCATCTTGCACGAAAAAGTGCATCTTAAGCTCCCTTCAACCTGGTTTACCGGCCAGATTGCCCTTTGGTTTTCGAGGATTTTTTTCCAGCTTTAATTCCGATTCAGTGCCAGGGGAACCGAAAACATTCCCGATGGCCCTTGCATCATAGCCCCTAACCACCAAAGCTTTTTCGACGGCATGTTCGTTGCTGCATTTCTGCGCTATAGCCAGGCCAGAAAAACCTATTTTTATGCAAAAGAAAAACACATCCGTCAGCCCTGGCTCAAGTTTCTGGCCAACCGAAACAATATCATCATCATGGATCTGAACAATAACCTGAAGGAGTCGATCCAGAAGATGGCCGAGGTGCTTCGCAGCAACCGCAACATCATTATCTTTCCCGAGGGAACGCGAACTTTCAACGGTAAATTGGGCGATTTCAAGAAAACCTTTGCCATTCTCAGCAGCGAGCTGAACGTGCCCATTG
>DAIOUP010000362.1:0-2909 GCA_036759465.1 Bacteroidales bacterium | reverse complement strand
TTTTATACCCTGTCAGCGATGATATGGCTACCGGCCTGTTCAATCGTTGCCTGCATCTGGCTTCCGATGATAAAAACGATGTTGCCGTGCGTTGCAACGCTCTGAGCCTTGCGCAACACATCGCCATGCAATATCCGGGACTGGAACAGGAATTGTTTGCCCTAGCCCAAAGCCTGCAGCACGAAGGCAGTGCCGGAATGCAGGCAAGAATCTGGAAACTGCTTACTCAGATATCTAAACCCTGACCATTCCTGGACACTTTTTGTTCAGTTGGGGTCTATATCTATGAATTGCACGCAGCAAAAAAAAGCCAGACCATAACGGACTGGCTTTCAGTTTATTCGGGTTTTTATTTAAATACTCAGGGTTTTATCAGTTCACCGTTTTTATAAATCACCAGTTCGTTCATGATGTGGCGTGCACCGGCGAATTTATCCACGATAAGCAGCACATAGCGTATATCGACGCTGATGGTGCGCTGAAGCTCAGGTTCGTAGGCAATGTCGCCGCTCATGGCTTCCCAGTTGCCATCGAAGGCGCAACCGATGAGCCTGCCCTGACCATCGAGTACAGGGCTTCCCGAGTTTCCGCCGGTGATGTCGTGGTTGGTGAGGAAGTTGACCGTCATGGTGCCGTCGGGATTGCCATAAATGCCATAATCGCCGTTCAGGATCATGGTTTTAAGCTTTTCGGGCACTTCGAACTCCCATGTGCTGGGGTCTTCCTTTTCGAGTATGCCTTTGGTGGTAGTGATGTAGTTGTAGTGTACCGCATCGGCGGGATAATAATCCTGCACCGTACCGTAAGTCAGTCGCATGGTGCGGTTGGCATTCGGGTAGAATGTGCGCTCGGGGTAAAGCGCTTTAAGACCGGCCACAAACAGCCTGTTGCCCTGACGCAGGCGGGCGTTGGGTTCGGTGGTGGCCTGCTGCAATTTCTGGTTTACTTCGTTGAAGGCACGAGCAAGCACAAAGGCCGGATCGGCAGCCAGTTGTTTTACCGAAGGTTTTTGCAGGAAAACCTCGGCTTTAGCGGCTGTGGCAAAGTTTGAACGGGCAAACACTTCAGCGGCAAGGGAGGCAAAATTGCCCTTATGCTTTTTTACCATACTTTCGAGCTGTGCCGGTCTGAACTCCGGGGCCACATCGTTGTAATACATCTCGAGCATGCGGGCCAGCATATGTTGCTCCACCTCTAGGTCGTAGTTCTTGTAAGCGGCTTCCAAACCCGATTTCAGGCGGTCGGTTTCCTTTTTAATGGCTTCGGCATCCTGGGGCTTTGCTGCAAGCAATTCGTTTAGCCTGTTGTAACGACCGGCAAGACTCAGGATATCGGAACCCGACATGATGGCCTCCACCATATACCAGCGGGCAAGATTGTAATTAGCCAACTCCTCATAAGCCTTTTCGATCATTGGCAAGGCCTGACCAAATTGTGCCTTCCATTCTGGATTTGTGGCCATTCTGGCCTTGAAATCAGCTTCTATGGCCAACTTCTTTTCCACCACATTAAGGCGTTTGAGGCCACGTGTCTGCCCAATGAAGTATTTCCAATAGTTCGAAACGCCGGCATATTTGCTGGCATATTGCAGCCTCACCTTGGGCGATGCCTCCATGCCTTCGTCCATGATGCGCAGCTTTTCCTGTCTGATTTTTACGCGTGTGGGGTTGGTTTCGTCGATAGCCATACGCACGCCCCAGGAGGTGAGGTAACGATCGGTGCTGCCGGGATTGCCCATGATCATGGCGAAGTCGTTCTTATTCACCCCATCGAGCGAAATTGGAAGATAATGACGTGGCGTATAGGGTTTATTGTCCTTGCTGTAGGCAGCCGGTTTATTGTCGGGGCCGGCATATACCCTGAAAATGGAAAAATCGCCTGTTTGCCGTGGCCACATCCAGTTGTCGGTATCTGCACCGAATTTGCCTATCGACTCGGGCGGGGTGCCTACAAGCCTCACATCGCGAAACACCTCGTAAACAAGCAGATAATACGTATTGCCTTCGAAGTACTCGCTCACCGAAGCGTTATAATGCGTGCCTTCGATAGCGGCCTTTTCGATGTTTGTACTGTTTTTGCGGATGATATCCGCGCGTTCTTTTTCGGATATGGCAGGTCCTACACCGGATAATACTTTATCCGTCACCTCTTCCATGCGGATCAGGAAAGTCACCGTCAATCCATTGATGGGAATTTCCTCCTGCAGCGAGCCAGCCCAGAAACCGTTGCGCAGGTAATCGTTCTCAACAGTACTTACGCTCTGGATGGCGCCATAGCCGCAGTGGTGATTGGTGAGAATGAGCCCCTGCGGCGAGATGATTTCGCCGGTGCAACCGCGGCCGAAAATGACGATGGCATCCTTCAGGCTTGGGTTGGTTTCGCTGTAAAGCTGACCGGCGGTGAGTTTGAGGCCGAGCCTCTGCATATCGGCCATATTGAGCTTCTCGGCCTGTTTGGGAATCCACATGCCCTCGTCGGCCCTGGCCGGAACAGCAATCAGATAAGCCGACCACAACAAAATGAGTAGTAATCGTTTCATGCTTTGGTGATTAATTGAAGAACGCAAAACTAACGAAAAGCGACAATAGCGCCATGACTGGCCAGCAAACGGCTAACTGGACATTATTAAAGGAAGATGAATCAATAAGATGCTCTGGAGCCTTTCAAATTCTTCAAAAACTCTTTTAATTTTTTTCCGGATTTCGGTGAAATGGATTGTTGTGCCCTCGAATCAAAAAGACATGCGACCCGCCCAGGGCGGGTCGGCTATTGGCATTAATTGCTTGTTCTTATAACATTTGATCCTCAAGGGGATCAAGACCGATTGAATGTCTGATTACCTTACGATTTATCTTTGAACTCAACATCCCGCAAGCCCTGGTCAACAACCAAATCTCCTTCCATAGTCC
>DAIOUP010000361.1:0-2925 GCA_036759465.1 Bacteroidales bacterium | reverse complement strand
ATGTTTTAATGTTCCTTCGTGCCCCAGCTTACGGCTATCGGTAAAAAGATTGATAAGATCATTTGGGGCCGAAATTATTTGAGTCGGCAAAGCCCTTAAGTAATAAACCAGACTTTCGTCGGTGGGCGTATCGTTAAAGTCGCCCATCATCAGCATTTTGGCCTCGGGATTGCGTTGCAAAATGCTGTCGGCTTGCATGCGAAGAACCGATGCGGCAAGAAACCGACGCTCGACCGACTCGATCTGGCCGCCATAGCGTGAGGGCCAGTGATTGACAAATACATGAAGCGTATCGGAATCGTTTACCAGAAACGTGGCGCGCAGGATATCCCTGGTTTTAAAATTAGGATCAGCATTGTCGATCACCGGCACAGCCCTGCTGCTGAGCAGTCGCAGATTGTCAGGACGGTAGAGCATGGCCGCGTCGATTCCCCTGCGGTCGGGCGATTCATAATGGATTATGCGATATCGGGCTTGCCTGAGCGGCGTATTTTGCGTGAGTTCACTAAGCACGCGACCGTTTTCCACTTCACAAAACCCAATGATGTGCGGAAGTTCGCCGTGACCAATAGCCGCTATTGTTTTAAAAACGTTGTTGCGCTTGGTTATAAATCTGCTGTAGGTCCATCGTTGTTCCCCGGCCGGGGTGAAAGCGTTGTAATCGCGGGTGCTATCCACCTCAACATCGAAGAAATTCTCGACATTCCAAAACATTACGCGCATGGGCCGAACCTGCGCATCAATGCTATTTTCGAAGCCAAAAATCAATACCAGTACCAAACTAAAACATCTTATCGTACCTAACTTCCTGCGAAAGGGTATCATGACATTGAAATTTGGGAGCTTCGTCGTCAAAAGTACGTTTTTTCGGGGTCTTTTTACTAAGTTTGTTCGCCCCATTGCAAACCCGAGTCGTAATTTATCGGTTTTTTGGGTCTTTTTAAGTATCTGGATTTGTGTAACTTAAAAAAAAGTTTAAAAAAAGTTCAAAATTTTCGATGTGATTTTAACTGCGAGTGGTATTAATGGCAGAACAAAAAGGAAAAAACAGCGATGAAGAAATCATCCGGGGCATCAGGGAGCACGACCGCGAAACGCTGACTGAACTATACAGGCAGCTGTTTCCAATGGTCAGAATCTTTGTAAAAGACCTGGGAGGTTCGCAAGCTGATGCGTGGGATGTATTTCAGGAAACTTTGGGCGCAATTTACGACAGGATTGCCTCCGAAGCCGACAGCTTCAAGCTGAATTCCTCGTTCACAACGTTCTTTTTTGCGGTTAGTAAACGCGTCTGGTACAAGCATTTGCGCTGGAGAAAGGTCAACGACCGATTTCTTCAGGAAGAAACATCCAATGCTGTCAGAAACGAGGATGAGAAAATGGATGAGCTCATCAGGGAAAACATTATGCTCAACCTTGTCAGGCGGAATTTGGAGAAACTTAAGCCGGACTGCCGCAACCTGCTCGAAGCCACCATGCAAGGGCTCAAAGCTGAAGAGCTCACGGCTTATGCACGAGTGAGTACAGCCGCTGCTGTTTACAACAAACGCCGCAACTGCATCGAAAAATTATTCAACCACATTAAAAACGATCCGGATTATCTTATCCTTAAAGACTATGAAAAACCTTGACCGAATTGAACGTTACATCGACCATGAAATGGATGAAAACGAACTTTGGGAGTTCGAAAGAGACCTCAAAAACGACCCTCAACTGGCAGATGAATTAACTTTTATGCTAACCCTGAGCGCCAGGGCAAAAATTAGAAGCAAACTAAAGTTTATGGATCTTATGGACAATATCCGACAGGAAGAGGAAAGGAAATCAAGACTGGTCATCTTCTCCAAACGAGCTCTTGCTTATGCCGCCAGCCTTCTGATGCTTATCACCGCAGGCATAGGTTTATGGCACTACGGCGGAAACGAAAGCAACGAAAGGGTATTTCTAAATTATTACCAGCCTGAGCCGGTTTCGTTTGCCGTGCGTTCGGCCACCATGAGCAGCGATCAACCTGTGATGCAGGGCCTCGACCTTTTCGAAAAAAAGGAATTCGCCTCAGCTATCGAATATTTCAACCAATCCCCCGACAATCCGATGGGCAGACTCTATGGCGGACTGGCGCACATGGAGCTTGGCGATTTTAATCAGGCCATTGTAGACTTTAATGCAATCCTGAAGCAAAAAGACAACCTCTTCACCGATCAGGCGGCCTGGTACCTGAGCCTTTGCTATCTCAAAACCAACAGGCAAAAAGATCTGGAACAAACCCTCACCTCAATCGCCTCAGGCCGCAGCATATACAGGACCAAAGCCCTTAAACTCTTGAATGATTTGGGTATTGGTGAAGAAAAGTAATTTGTTTCGATTACTTCTTTCGGACTATAATGCCGTTTGCTTTGAGCATTCGGCATTTTCTTTATTCTGAAAACTTGCTAAAAACATCAAAACTTCACTGATCACCGTTCGGCAGACTAATTACCTATCGGGATTTTTTTACATTTGCCGGCAAACTGATCAAGATGGATAAACCGCCCCGACCAACAAGGCATGAGGTATTTCTGAATTATAAAATATGGCTTTCTGGTCTTACAGGACACGGCAAAGTATCGGCTGAGGCCTTTGCCTTGCTCGAACAAACGGCCCTTTCCGGTCGTCTCACCCAAGCCGCTGAAGCTCTTGGCATCAGCTATCGCAAAGCCTGGGGACTTATCAAGGAGGCCGAAGAAATCCTTGGATATGCCCTGCTCGATACCCAACGCGGCGGTAAAGACGGCGGCAACTCTAACCTCACGCCGGCAGCTTTAAAATTGCTGGAGGCCTATCACGCGCTTCAGCAAAAATTCGACCGTCAGGTGGAAGAAGCCTATCAGGAATTTATTTCGAAGCTTGCAAGCAAAGACAATCCCAATTTGTGAGCCTTCATCT
>DAIOUP010000360.1:0-2928 GCA_036759465.1 Bacteroidales bacterium | reverse complement strand
ATTTAATATTCACCACCGAACGAAGTCCGCTTTTAATCCTGATTTTTCCATTAAGATCGTTTAGCCTGAAATTAAGTGCACCCAGTTTGTCGGCCTGCTTTCGCAAATAATCGAAAGTATAACCAGTGTTGCCAATCGTATTGCCGAAGTGTAAGCGACCGCTTAAAAATCCACCGTCAGCACCTTTTATACTAAAAAAACCTGAAGCTTCAGAAGGCGGATCGGCTGTAAGGTAATTGATTACACCGCCGATGGTCTGAGGTCCATATAGTATTTGACCATTACCTTTAAGTATTTCAACTCCGCTCATCCGTTCGGTTGCAGGGGAGAAATAAAGTTCCGGCTCGCCATATGGTCCAAGCGAAACTGGTACTCCATCTTCCAAAACGAGCTGGCTACGGCTGCGATCAGGATCCAGACCCCTGATTGCCAGATTAGTACGCAGTCCTGCCGGATCTTCGTCTACTGCATGAACACCGGGCACATGCCGAAAAGCATCGGTATTGCTGACAGCACTTAAAGCCAAAAGCTTCTGGTTATCCAGTACACTTACTGAACCCGGAAGGTAGCGCAATAGGCCAATTCGGGTGCCGCTTATCGTTACTGGGTCAATCATCAGCGAGTGCTCCTCGAGTTCGACCCTCAAATCACGCGAATCACGTTCGTTTAAAACTACCTCAAGCACGCGGGTTTCATAACCGAGGGCCTGAAAGACAATTGTGTATTTTCCCGGCTTCAGGTAAAGCCAAAACTTTCCCTCCGCGTCGCTTGCTGTTCCTATGCTGGTACCCTGAACATAAACAGCTGCCATAGGAATAGCTTGCCCCTTGTATGCTATTTGCCCGTATATCAATGAGTTATTTACGCCATTTTCGCCCTCGGCAAATGCATTAATGAATAGCAAAACGCCTATAAAAAATGTAAGTGTGGTTTTGGTTTGCATAAAACGAATTTTTTTGCAAACCTATCCCTATGAAAAACCTCAGAACATACCCAATTATCGGTATTGTGATACCTTTTATTCTATTAAGCGAGGGTGTAAAAAACAAAAGCCAGCACATGCAGAAGGCTACCAGCAAGTACGAACAGATGAAAAATGAAGTGTGTGAGTGGGCGGCCTTTGCGAATGTAGAACAACACGCCAGCAGTGTAGGCAAGTCCGCCGGCAACGATGAGCCATAAAGACGAGACGGGCAACTGTTCGACCAAAGGTTTGATAACAAACATGGCCTGCCAGCCCATACCAACATATAGCCATGCCGAAACTTTGCGATGACGGTGCGAGTAGAACCATATTTTATACACGATACCGGCAGTTGCAATGGCCCATGTTACACCAAAAAGCACCCAGCCTGCAGTTCCGCCCAGAACGGCCAATGCTACAGGGGTATAACTTCCGGCAATAAGTACAAAAATGGCCGAATGGTCGAATTTATTGAGATAATATTTTAACCTTGGGCGGCTCGCACCGTGATAAAGTGTTGAGGCTGTGTAGAGTGTGATCAGACTTGCGCCAAAGATAGCATAGCTGACAATTTGCCACACATTGCCCCAGATGGCCGAAAATGTGATCAGCAGGGCGGTGGATGCCATACCCATCACTATGCCGATGGCGTGCGAAATGGTGTTGAATTTCTCTTCTCTGATTTTGGCAGCAAGGTTGTAAACGGGTTTTTTCAATGAGTTTTGATTTAAGTTAGGTACTAACGCTGTAAAGAGAGTCAAAGTATATCTGAACGTTATATAAAATGAGATAGGTTCTTAAGGTCTATGCGCGTAGGTTTTTGAGCATGAATTTGTGAAAGATAAATAGTACATCAAAAAAAATGATATCACTTTATCAATGCGTTGCAAAGCGTTCGTTTCAATTCTAAACGAAGAATTCTATGTTCAAACAATAATTTTCACATTAAGCAGAAGGCTCTGTGCGTTGCCTTTGGCAAAAGCGCAAAGCCCTCTGAGGTGATAAGGAGAAAATGAAACGCTCTAAGGATTAGCGAACCACCTCCGAAATCCTGTAAAACTCTACTTCACAACCTTGGTTGTTTCGAACAATATAGCGCAAGGTGAACCTAAGACTTTCGGGACAGCTGGCATTCTTTTTTTCGGGCAAGCCTCTAAGCGTTAAAGTATGATCGGAACCATTACCAAAATTAAGCTGAGGGTTATTGGTAACAGTAACGGAGTTTGGCAGCGGCTGTGATGTTGCAGCTGAGCCGCTGGTAGTATTGTTAGGCACTACCATTGGACTATTGCCCGACATAACCGTTTCCCAGGCCGAAGGTGCTTGATTGGGGCATTCCACCCTGCGTTCAACATTGACTACACTTACAACATAGGATGTTATAACTCCTTGGCTTGCAGGTACTATTTTAAAATTGCTGTAGATAACATTCGTCGTTCCCGGCATAATTATGGTAGGCTCTGTTTCGACAGTAAATTTGTTGCATCGGTTTGGACTGAGACAAAGACTGTTCTGGGGTCTGATTACCTGCGAGCTCGCACAAATGATCAAGCCGTTAGCACTTTTAAGCTCGAAAGTAAGGGTGGATACGGCGCCGGGAGCACTCGGCACCAGAATGAAGTCGATACTGTAAATGCCATTTGTGGGAGCGCCAAGACTGTAATTGATGGTGTTTGTACCGGCAAGTGTGCCACCAGCGCTAGGTGAGGTAAGCGAGCCATTGCTGAGGGATACTTTGAGCGTTGAATTTGCATTTTGACCCGAGATTCCGTTGACGGTGTATGCCAACCTAAGTCTTCCATTGTCGATGCAATAAATTCTGGTTTGAGCAAGTTTGTCGCATTCAGGAATCGGGGGAGGAAAAGAAACGGCCGCTACTACGTTGCAAGTTCTGTTCATCAGGGTAAAGTTAAAGTTGATGGGCGTATTAATGGGTATGGGGCTTGTGGCCACAACTTTGGTTG
>DAIOUP010000359.1:0-2933 GCA_036759465.1 Bacteroidales bacterium | reverse complement strand
GCGTGGCTGGTGTGGTTCTGTTTTTCGTTTAATACTGGGCTTTTTTCGAAAACAGCCAAATCTCGTCCGAAAAATCAGTGTTTTCAAATACAAAGCTGATAGTCGCTAATTTTGAGAGCAGTTAAGTAAAATCAAAACCAGAGTATTCGATGAAAAGATTCCTTTCAACCCTTACGACGATCGTCGTTTTCGCACTCAGTTTGCCGCATCTGTCTGTGGCTCAGGATTCCGAAAAGAAAGAACAAAAAGGATATGTCTTTACAGCCATAAAAGACATTCCTCACACGCCCGTGGCCAATCAATTCCGCTCAGGCACTTGCTGGAGTTTTTCGGGTCAGGCGCTGCTCGAAGCGGAGATTTTGCGCATTAAAGGTAAAAGCGTTGATCTTTCGGAAATGTTCGTGGTGCGCAACGCCTATTCGGAAAAAGCCCGCAAATATGTTCGCCTTCAGGGCAATCTGAACATGGCTGCAGGCGGAGGATTCAGCGATGTGATGATGGTAGCCACCAATTATGGATTGATGCCCGAGCAGGCTTATTCAGGCTTAGTCATTGGCGAGGAAAAACATGTGCACGGCGAAATGGACGAAGTGTTTAAGGCTTATACAGATGCGGTTATCAAAAATAAAAACCGCAAACTAACGCCTGTCTGGCACAAAGGCTTCGAAGCGCTTCTGGATACCTATCTTGGTGCCGTTCCTCAAAACTTCCAGTGGGAAGGTAAAACCTACGATCCTAAAAGCTTTGCCAAAGAAATGGCTGTGAAGCCGGAAGAGTACATTGAGCTAACATCCTACACGCATCACCCTTTCTATCAGCCATTTGCCATCGAAATACCCGACAACTGGATGTGGAGTCTTTGTTATAATCTGCCCATGGACGAGCTTATGCAGGTGTTGGACAATGCCATTGACAAAGGTTATACGGTAGCCTGGGCAGCCGACGTAAGCGAAAAAGGCTTTTCGTGGAAGAACGGTCTGGCTGTCGTCCCGGAAGAAGAACGGGCCGATTTGAGCGGAACCGAGAAAGAACGCTGGGAAGCCCTTACACCGGCCGAACGGCAGAAATCAATTTACAGCTTCGAGCAGGTGGTGCCCGAAAAGAAAATAACGCAGAAGATTCGTCAGGAAACATTCGACAACTACGAAACCACCGACGACCATGGAATGCTTATTGTGGGCTCCGCAAGCGACCAAAAAGGCAATAAGTTTTACACGGTTAAAAACTCCTGGGGCACGGAAGACCATATTTACAAGGGATATCTTTATGCCTCAGTGCCTTACGTTCAGCTGAAAACCATTAGCATTATGGTGCACCGGGATGCTATCCCCAAAGCACTCCAGAAAAAACTAAACCTTTAAAAAATCTTAAACAGCAAAGGGGTAGCCTATAGCTCCCCTTTGTTGTTGAAAGCTAGGTGTTACTTTTTAATTACTTTTGCGCAAACTCCAAAGAACTAATATTATGTCAATTTACCGCTTATTCGAACACACTCATTCCGGACTCAGGTGGGTCTTGCTTGTATTATTCGTCCTTGCGATCTATCGCTTTTTCATGGAAGGATACAGGGGTAGCAAGAGCACAAAAGCAATGCTTTACGGAAAGTTAACCGTTATTGTAGCGCATATTCAAACCTTGCTTGGCCTGGTCTTATATTTTTTCCTCAGCCCAAAAGTACATTTCGAAGCCGCTGCCATGAAGAACACCTTCCAGCGCTTTTATCTGGTGGAGCACATCAGCATGATGCTTATCGCAGTTATTTTGCTCACCATAGTCTGGATAAAAGGCAAGAAGAAGCTGGAAACTTCTGCAGGAGCAAGATATCTTTTTATCTGGTTTATTGTAGCTTTGGTCATCATTCTCGCAGCCATTCCATGGCCTTTCCGCCAGGCACTCGGTGGAGGATGGTTCTAAAATAGTATTCAACCAAATTAACCCAATAAAGCAAAAAAATCGTTGTAAACATGGAACAACATTATGGCTTTATCCGCTCGATCCTTATTCTGATTGCCCTCGGGATCTGGGTTCTTGTGCTTCAAAATGCAGGCGTATTGCCTCAGCTGAGGCCCACACAGGTAAGCACCAACCAGGCCATGGAGATTAAAGGTGTGGTGGAGGTGGAAAACACCGTCTTTGTCAAAGGCCGTGTCGATGCCAATATCGAGTCAATAAACGGCCATGCCAAGTTTTATAAAGATCCCCGTACAGGTGAATATTATGTGCTGCCGGTGACCGATCCTTATCAATAATTTGCGCATTCCACTGGATTTCTTATGTTCGATCCGCTACGCAAAATCATGATGCAATTCGATGCATCTTGGGATCGACTTTCCAATGCCAGGAAGCTGGAGCGGTATGCAGTTTTAATGCTCTATCTTGTTTTGGCGGTGCTTTTTGCGATAATCATGTTCCGAAGCTGATTTTTCCTGCAATTTCAAATTGATTTCCTAACGAAATCAAAAAAATATGTAGTTTAGCGCAATAGGTAAATCGATTTAGAAATTTTCAACCAAAACCTTTTCAAATGAAAAAAACTTTTACACTTTTCTTTATGCTTCTCCTGGCATTTGGGCTGAATGCACAGGTGATGCTTACCGAAAACTTCAGCAGCGGCACCTGGCCGCCGGCAGGCTGGACAGTTTCGGGCCAGAACACCAACTGGCGCATTTCGCAGACTGCCAATGCCGGAGGCGTTTCGCCTGAGGGTAGGCTCAACTGGAGTCCGCAGTTTAACACCCTAACCAGACTGATTTCACCTGCAGTAAATCTTAGCGGGCAGTCGAAAGTAGTGCTTCGTTTCAAAGACAAAATCGATCATTATACCTCCAATTTTCAAATTGGTGTTTCGACCAGGGCTAGCTCAACCGGCACCTGGAACAACGTATGGACACAAACCGTAACCGGTGATACTCCGGCTCAGGAAAGGCTCATTA
>DAIOUP010000358.1:0-2943 GCA_036759465.1 Bacteroidales bacterium | reverse complement strand
CCTACCGGAAGTGCCAGGTGTTTATCAGTTTTTCGATGGCTCCGGTAAGCTCATCTACGTGGGTAAATCAATAAATATCCGGTCGAGGGTGCTGCAGCATTTGGCAAATAACCAGACGCGCAAGGCACTGGAGCTGAGAAACAACATCGAAGCGGTGGATTATGAAATTACAGGAAATGAGTTAATTGCACTTTTGCTTGAATCGGATCTAATCAAGAAGCACCAGCCGCTGTATAACCGCCAGCAGCGCCGGGCATTGTTCAATTATGCCTTATATCATTTTTATGATGAAAAGGGTTATTTGTGCCTAAAGGTGGGAAAAACTATCGAGGAGCTTTTACCGGACTACTCCTATACTTCTTTGCAACAGGCCCGCGAACACCTTTTTCAGCTCACTGCTCAATATACCCTTTGTCAAAAGCTCAATGGGCTGTATTCCAGTGCAAGAAGTTGTTTTCATTACCAAATAGGCCAATGTCTGGGAGCCTGCACTGGCGTTGAAACACCGGCAAGTTACAATCTCAGGGCTTTGGATGCCGTGGAGCGCTTTCACTTTGATCACGACAGCTTTTTTTTGCTGCTCAAAGGACGAACCGATGATGAAGCAGGACTGGTGCGGGTTGTCAATGGGGTTTATATGGGTTACGGCTATATTCCATTAGCAGATTATCGTCCTCATAGTGAGCTACTTGAAGATTACATCATCAGGCGTCCTGATAACCGCGATGTGAGACAAATCATCAGGTCCTTCATGCGCAGTGCAAAAGATTATAAGCTTTTGCCAGACAAGTGAAGCAGATATTAAAGGCGTTTATTTTTTACAATAACCAGGCTGCAGTCGCGATCAGGTATTGCTACACCTTCCTCCGGCACACTTGCCAGAAAATCGTCGACAGCCTCCATGAGCCCTGGCCATTTGGGATTGTAGTCGTGAACGATAATCACTCCGCCAGGCAAAAGTCGTTCGTAAAAAAACTTTAGCGCTTCTGCGGTGGGCCTGGCCAGATCGGCATCGAGATTAATTAAGGCAAAGCGCTCATTTTCAACATTATGTTTTGTATGAGAGAAATTTCCCTCAATGATTTTTACCTTGTCAGTGTTTCCCAGACGCTCGGCAACCAGCGAAACATTCGTATCAGCAAAGCTGGCAGGTGTGTAAGTGGAAGCCTCTCCCTCCTCCCCTTTCAGATCGGCTGCATCGAAGCCTGCATAGGTGTCGAAGAGGTATAAAGTGCGCGAAGGATCAAGGGTATGCAGCACTCTGGCGCTGTCGCCCCTGTAAACGCCCAGTTCGGCAAAAGCA
This sequence comes from Bacteroidales bacterium, assembly GCA_036759465.1. Taxonomy (GTDB): domain Bacteria; phylum Bacteroidota; class Bacteroidia; order Bacteroidales; family F082; genus JALNZU01. The sequence continues at coordinate 1,640 of DAIOUP010000358.1, read as the reverse complement.
CCTTCAGGTACTACTGTTTTCAGTCGGTTTACCTGAAGCCAGAACATTATAAACCGTTCTTTATCAGGGTATTTCCTAAAAGCTTTCTTAACGTCGGTGCTCACGGCCTCACTTTTCAGGGCATAAACCCATCCCTGATGCCGTCGCTCATTGGCGTGCAGGCCACCGGCAAGGTAATAAACGCCAAAGGCAACCAGCAGAACAAGCAATAAAATGTGAAGGTATTCAGCAATCATATTTTTAACATTAACCAAAAATACCTTTTGTAATTCCGCCGTCATGCGTGATGGTTTGGCCGGTAACATAAAACGAAAGCGGCGAAAGCAACCATGCTGCAAGTCCTGCCATGGCATCAGGTCCGGCCATGCTGCCAGTGGGAATCTGTTGCTCAAACTCACGTTTAGCCTCTTCAATGGTGATGCTACGGAGCTCGGCCTTTTTTCTGTACAATCTTTGCATGGCCGGGGTATCGTGATAGCCTGGAGCGAGCAGGTTGACGGTGATTCCGCTGGAAGCGGTTTCCCGGGCAAGGGTCTTGGCGTATCCCGTAGCGGCAGCCCTGAAAGCGTTGCTTAACACAAGGTTATCAACAGGTTGCTTTACCGAAACGCTTTCAATAAAAAGTATTCGACCGTAGCCTTGCTTCGCCATCAGGGCTGCAATCTTTTGCGTTAAAACCACTTTCCATCTTAGAACCAGGTCGTAGGCCTGATCCCAAAGACCGATTTCTGTATCGAGGGCTCCACCTGCAGGCGGGCCGCCTGCATTGACAAGTATCCCACTAATCTTGTTGGTTTCCGACCATCGAACGATGCTTTCCAGGATCAGGCCATCGGTAACATCGCCCTGCAAAATATGTAGTTTGCCTTCGGTCGATGCCGAACGGAATTTTTCAAGCACGTCGCCCGACCTGGCCACAGCCAATACGGTTGCCCCTTCAGCGATCAACAATTCAGCAATCGCTCTTCCAAAACCTGAGCCAGCTCCTGTTACGACAAAACTCTGTCCGGAAATTTTCAAATCCATAGCATCAATTTTTGCCAAAGTTAATCATAGCCGTCCATCCTTTGCCGAAAGAAGTGCAATGCCTCAAATTACTACCTTTGCGCCTCAATTGTCAGGAGATGGAGCAAACATTAAGAAGCCAGTTGGTCAGAGGTTCGGTGGCAGTGGGATTGGCTGCCATGTTGTGGGGATTCGACGGAGTTGTTCTCACACCCCAGCTTTACCGGCTCGATGTGATTTATGTGGTGTTCATTCTCCACCTGCTGCCGTTTCTTTTCATGAGCCTGATCTTTCACAAAGAGTTTAAGAACCTAAGGTTAATGTCGGCCCCCGATCTGATTACCTTTACGCTTATTGGATTATTTGGCGGTGCACTCGGCACCATTGCCATCGTTAAAGCGTTGTTCTTGCTCGATTTTAACCATCTCTCGGTAGTGGTATTGCTGCAAAAGCTTCAACCTGTTTTTGCCATTGCCCTTGCAGCCATTTTGCTGAAAGAAAAAATCAGTCATCGTTATGCTTTTTGGTCCGCCGTGGCCATCGTTTCGGGCTATTTTCTCACCTTTGGTTGGAGCCTGCCTGATCTCAGGACTGGAAGCAATACCGTTTATGCGGCACTTTTAGCGCTATTGGCC
>DAIOUP010000357.1:0-2960 GCA_036759465.1 Bacteroidales bacterium | reverse complement strand
GAACTGTTGGTTTCACCAGAGTATATTTCAAATTGCTTTTGAAAAGGCCAAAGTCTCGGCCATCCACAACATAAAGCTCATAGCCCCTCACAAAATCGTTTCCATAGCCGAGGCCCCTTTGCAGCTGATAGGGCTGAGCAGGGCCAATCACCGTTTTTCCCGTGGTGGTAAACGCCCAATGCCAGCGGCTACTTATTCTACGATAAAGATCGAAAGTAGCTTTAAGGTTAAGATGCGAAGGCTCGTCGTGCATGATGCCTAGACCCTGTTGCTCAGCATTGAACTCAAAGTAATGACCGCTGAGCGGGTAAGCGCGTGAGTCGCGGTAGTCGTTTTTCAGCCTATAGCCCAGCCTCATCATCTTAAAGTCGGACTTGCCTCTAAATCCCAGAGCCGGGTTAAGTTTTACGAGCGTGTCGTCGAAATGATAATTCTCGAAACCAATATTGAAGGCATGCTGATTATGGATTTCGGGACGCAGCGTAAGGGTTAGGCGGGCATACGACAGCCTTCGTGCGTAGTCGTCTGCCGAACGGAAATGCCTGTGTTTGTGGCCTTCGGCGGCAAAATAAGTTTCGCGGCTGAGCTGCACTCCGGTTTCGATAGCCGCACCAAGCGACTGTTTTTTAGTAAGATAAGGAATCTCGTATGAAATGTAATAATTCTGATTGTACCCGGCCCGGGCCAGGATGCGCAACCCCTCCATCCTTCCCCTGAAGTTATTCACGGTGATAAAAAAACCATAATTGGTCCGGCGAAGATCGCGCAGCTCCCACCAACTATTGAAGTTGCGCTCGGCCAACTCGAAAATCGGAAAAGGCCATATATACCAACGCTCTACAACGTTGATTATCACATCTTTTTGAAAAGGTTGGCCCGGAACGGGCAGCGTATCTATTTCCACAAAATTGAATAAAGCCTTGTTTAGCAGGTTTTGTCTGCTCTTTCGGTTGCGCTGGCAGTAATCGGCAAGGCTTAGCGTGTCGCCGGGCATAAATTCCATTTCGCGTAGGATGATGTGCTCGCGGGTAACCCTGTTACCTTCAGGCAGTATAGCCCTGACAACAAACTTCTTATCTGGTAGTTGCAAACAGGTGTCGGCCGCATTCGATTCGCTGACAACCTCCTGTGCAGCCAAAAACTGCCAGATGGTCAGCAAAAAAAGGCACAACAGCGGCCATCTCATATATTCATGTACTTCATGAACGCTTCGAATCTTTCTCTTAAGTCGTCAGCATCCGGATTACTCGAATATATCCCCAAAACATTGTAATTGAACCTGTTAAGAGCCTGTAAAAGGGGACCTGTTTCGATGCGGTTTGTCTTCAGGTTCACCTCAAGCCTGGTTGATTCGTTGTCGACCCGCAGAAACAGGCTGATAATTTTTGTGTCGTTATCCTCAAAAATCCGGGCCAGAGTTGAAAGCACAAAATCGTTGGCACTCATCTCCAAAACAATAACCGATCCGGGTTCGTTGAAGGAATATGCTTCGGACAGCGATTCAATAAGTTTTTGCATGGTAATGGAACCCAGATACTTAAGATCCTCATCCACAACCGGAACAAGGCTTAGCTTTTGCTCGTGCATAAGCCGCAGTACGTCGAAAATATGGTCGTTTGCCAACACATAGGCATTGGGGAGGCTAAGCTCCATATTGCCAACCGGCTCGTCGAAATTGTTGTTTGAAAAAATATCAACCTCAGAAATAAGTCCAAGAAACACTTCCGCATTAACGATTGGCAGGTGCAGAAGCCTCAGATCTTCCATCCAGCTCAGGGCCATTCGGCCTGTATCGCTGGTTTTCAGGGGAATAATTCCGTCGGTAACAAGTTCTTTGGCAGTCATAATCTTGTTAGTTGTCGTTGAAGTAATCGTTGAGCATCATATTGAGGTAATTTTGATACCGGGTAGCAGCCAAGGTTCCGTCTTCCACAGCCAGCTTAACGGCGCACCCGGGCTCGTGCAGGTGAGTGCAGTTGGCAAACCGGCATTGATGCATCAGGCGTCGCATCTCGGGAAAGCGTTGCGCCAGCGTTTCTTTCTCCAAATCATAGAGCCCGAATTCCTTGATGCCTGGTGTATCTACGATCCAACCTCCTTCGGGAAGGGCAATAGCCTCGGCAAAAGTTGTGGTATGTTTTCCCTTCTGATGCTTGTCGGAAATTTCCCCGGTGCGAAGGTTGGCTCCTGGGATCAACCGATTGATCAGTGCGGTTTTACCAACTCCGCTATGACCGCTGAAAAGCACAAGCTTTCCCTTTAGAAACTGCCCGAGTTGCTCAACATTGGCGCCAGTGTGTGCCGACACCTGCAAAACAGGATAGCCGGCTGCGGTGTAAATTTCGGAGAGTTCATAAAGCAGTTCGGAAGTCTCTGACCCGATGAGATCGGTTTTGTTGAAAACAATGGCTGCCGGAATGTGGTAAGCCTCAGCCGTTGCCAGAAAACGGTCAATAAATCCCGTGGAGGTGCGGGGCTGTGCAATCGTAGCGATCAGCATCAGATAATCAAGATTGGCAGCAATGATGTGCGCAGCACTCGACAAGCGCGTTGCCTTGCGGATTATGACATTCCTTCTGGGATGAATATGGGTTACTACTGCAGTATCTTTTCCCGGTTCAGGTTCAAAATCAACCCTGTCGCCCACGGCCAGAGGATTGGTTGTGCGTATGCCTTCTATCCTGAATCGACCCCTTAGACGGCAGGCAACCACCTGACCGTAGTCAGCGGAAACCATATACCAGCTTCCCGTCGATTTAATGACCATTCCCGAAGGCATACCCTGATGATTTGCAGCAAATATAAAATGAAATGCACCGCAGAACAGAACAAGCATCAGTTAACAACCAATGTTGATCATCATAAAAGGCCGCTCTTTTTGTCAATTACGCTTAAAATTAATCTCTCAATCTTTGTATAACGCTTGTTATCAGTACATTAATATCATTGCACATGCTAAT
>DAIOUP010000356.1:0-2960 GCA_036759465.1 Bacteroidales bacterium | reverse complement strand
AACATGCCTTGTAAGTTACCGGAAACGGGGCGAAGGCAGCAAGCCATGGCCACTGATTATAATACTGATCATAATACTTCTTGCTATCGGTTGGTTTGGGTTTCAGCGCCACAGCCTCAACAAACGAATTCAACGTTTTGCCGGTCAGCTCGATGCCTTGCCCGGATATCATATTTCTGATATCCAACGTTCGGGAAGGTTTTTTGTCATTAGAGGTTTCAAAGATTATGAGGCCCCTGAATACAAGCATCTGGATTCGTGGAAAATACCTGATACTGGCAGAATTCAACTACGGTTAGATCCCTTTATTTCGCTCGAGCCTGCCTTGATATTATATCGGGCTGAAAAAATATTGCGGCCCCTGTCTTCAACGAGTATTGACTATCAAAACGGGGTACTAATTCTAAAAGGAACTACCACTATTAAATGGTACGAAGAGAACCTGCCCGCCTGGACAAGCATACCAGGTGTTAATAATATTGATACGAGTGAGCTGAATGTAAAATCTCCGCCCGACCTGAGCTGGATAATACCAGCCATTGAAAGGCATCAATTTGCATTCGATGTGAACATTACTACGCTGGACAGCGTTCAGCAGAGGCAGTTCGACTCGCTTGTGGCTTCGGCCGTGTTACTAACAGATTACAACGCACAATACGGTAAGAAAATGGCTATTTTTGTGCAGGTTTACACCAACCGATCCGGCAATATAGAGGCAAACATTCGTAAGGCAACAGAGAGAGTTGAGGCGTTTGTGGGCAAACTCAAAGAAGCCGGATTGCCGGATGAATTGTTGGAAGGAAGAGTGCTCTTCACTGATGAGCACTCTTCATCCCGCGGACAGGTGCGAACAGTAACATTCAATGTTTTCAACAGCGCAGAAGATAGATGATTAAGAAGAAAGTGGTAATGCTTGGCGCTTTTGCCGTAGGAAAAACAAGTCTTGTACAGCGCTTTGTGCACAGTATATTTAGCGATAAATATCTGACTACCATCGGCGTGAAAATTGACCAAAAGCATATCAGCCTGAAAGATCAAGATGTTACACTGATGCTTTGGGACTTGTATGGTGAAGACGATTTCATGAAAGTTAAATCGAATTATCTGATGGGTTCATCAGGATATTTTCTGGTTGCCGACGGAACCAGATCTGAAACGATCGAAGCAGCTGAGAAACTGCATGATATGGCCGCCGTTGTAACCAACAACGCACCCTTTATTTTGCTGATTAATAAAAGCGACCTTACCGATCTTTGGGAAGTAAGTGAGGAGCGACTTAATGGATTGAGAAACAAGGGTTGGAATGTGATTGTGACAAGCGCACGCAACAACCAGAATGTCGATGACGCGTTTTATGCACTCACGGAACAAATGATTGGGCAACAAACCAGGCCACTATCATGAATAGCAGACGAGACAATGAACTGCTCGGCGGTTTCACGCGCGAGGTAATTAATTACATTCTCAACAAAATACCTCCGTATCTTGGGCTATTTATCATCCGTACGGATTCGGAAGGCATCGTCAAATCATCGATTGGCCCCTGGGAAAAATATCTCAGCAACAAACCTGAACGGGGAGAAATCATCGATGATACCATACCTATGCTCTATGGTATGGTACCTCCATTAGTGAATCCTATGGTTGTTTCGCACCTCAACGTTGACGAGAATAGGTATGCGGATGTCCATGTTTTTGCTGACACTCAGGGTGATATCTGGATTTTTTTCATTGATCAGACACGACAGGTAGAAATCATTCACCCCATAGTTCAGCTATTTAATCAGGAAAGGCTTGATCAGCGTGTTGATAAAAAACGATCGGGAACCAAAGAAACCCTTGCAGCCTTATATCTACTCGATTTCCTGGGCTTCGAGCGAAGAGGAGAAAACTACCGGCAAATGGGAAAGGAACCTGGTTGGTTTACCAGACTGAAAATCGATTACGCTCCAAAAGGTCCGGTTTTTCCGCTGAAGGAAGTATTTCCCTACCTTGAAGTTTTTGAAGCCGAAGCCGAACGCATCTGGAAGGGCACCGATGACGATAAATTGGTAAGCGATATTTGGCAGGAAGTTAACTACGATGGCGAAACGGTTTACCTTCAGGCACTTGCACTTAAGCACGACAACCGGAGCTTTCTGCTCATTAAGCCGCTGGAAAAAGGCAGAGACTTAAACGACAATTTTCTTCAAAAAGCCCGCGAACAAAAGTTAACGCTTGATCAGCTTGCCTCCACGGAGAAGAAACTAAAGGAGTTGCTCGGTTTTAAGGACCAGTTTGTTTCTATCATTTCGCACGATCTTCGATCACCCATCGGTGCCGTAATTGGACTAATTGACTTGCTGCTTACTGATCAACTTGTACAGAAAAAACTTGAAACAGAGCAGATTGAGTTGATTACAGATATTAAAAGTGAAATGTTCAGACTGCTCGATTATAACGACAAGCTCTATCAATGGTCGAACCTGGAGCTTGGAAATTTCAAGGTGCGCGCCAAGAGCTTCCCCTTGCAAAATCTGGCCAATTATGTGGAGAAAATGCAGAAGGCCAAATTCGAGCAAAAGCAAATTATTTTTGAAGCCAAAATCGAGAATGGACTAATAATCAATGCTGATGAGACCCTCATGGGTCAGGCATTCAATAACTTAGTGGGAAACAGTGTCAAATTCACTCCGCCCGGGGGTAAAATAACGTTCAGCGCCTCGCGCGACAGTGAACATGTTAAGATTAGTATTTCTGATACAGGCGTGGGGATGGATCAGAAAACTGCAGACAAACTATTTGAGAGCTTTACCCGCAAATCCACCATGGGAACCTACGGAGAGCGTGGCACCGGGTTGGGTCTGGGAATTGTCAAAAAAATCCTAGATGCCCACGAATACACAATATGTGTAAAATCGGAGGTAGGAAAAGGCAGCACATTTACAATTTTCATTCCGACCTTCCCGCATCCTTAACAC
>DAIOUP010000355.1:0-2969 GCA_036759465.1 Bacteroidales bacterium | reverse complement strand
TCACCGGATTGCGCTCGAGCTCTTCGAGCAGCACTTTTACAGCCATTTCGATGCCGGGGTCTTCGCCCTTGGCAAGTTTTTCGGGGCGGTCAACCACTTCGATGTCAGGATAAACGCCTACGCCTTCTATGATCCACTTTTCGTTTTCGTCGAAGATGCCAAAGCGGGGCACCGAGATGTAGCCGCCATCGGCCAGCCTTGCATTACCAGAAATACCGATGAGGCCACCCCAGGTGCGTGTGCCTATGAGCTTGCCCAAGCCGAGCTTTTTGAAGAAGTACGGGAATGCATCGCCGCCCGAGCTCGAATAGCCGTTGATGAGCATCACTTTAGGTCCGTCGTGGGCGATGCCGGGGGCTTTACTGGGCATAAGTCCGTTGCGGTGCCACCAGGTGAGTGTGCGGCGGTCGAGCAGGTCGGCCATACGGTCGGGGATAAAGCCTCCGCCATTGTAGCGGTCGTCAATGATAAGGGCTTCTTTGTTATGAAACGAATACATACCGCGGAACAACTCGCGGTTGCCGTCCTGGGCTGTATTGGGAACATGGATATAGCCGATGCGGCCGCCCGAAAGCTTATCTACCATGGCCCTGCGCTCGAGCACCCAGTTGTAATACATCAGTTCAAGTTCGCTGCTGATAGTTTTCACAGTGCTGGTGTGCGGGTTGCGGCCGGTAGGATCGGAACTCACGGTAATTTCGACATACTTATCGGCCAGATTTTCGAGGAATTTGTATGCATTATCCGCTGCAGTGATATCTTGTCCGTTGATGGCAATCAGGTAGTCGCCCTCTTTAACATTCACTCCGGCTTCGGTCAGGGGTGAGCGGCGCGAAGGGTTCCAGTTTTCACCTTCAAAGATTTTCATGAAACGGTGTCGTCCGGCTTTATAGTCAGCTTCGAGCACGGCACCCAGCAAGCCTCCATCGACGCGTTTGGGCCAGGCGATGTCGCCCCAGTCCACATAGGCATGACCGGCATTCACCTCCGAAACCATTTCGTTGAGCAAGTAATCGAGGTCGAAGCGGCTGCCGACATATGGCAACAACACACCATATTGCTTGCGCACCGTCTCCCAATCCATACCATGCATGTTGTCAACATAGAAGAAGTCGCGGAATATGCGCCATCCGTCGGCATAAAGCTGTTCCCACTCGCTACGCGGGTCAATCTTCATTTCCATGGCGTCGAGGTTGAGCTTTCCGCTTCCGGATTTCTGATTGGGGGCAATCTTGACAATGCCGTAATCGTTGCCCGAACGGTAGAGCATGGTTTTGCCATCGGCCGAAGGTTGGGCGCTCATGCCGCGGTCGAGGATTTCTTCGGTTTTCTGATCCTGAATATTGTAGCGCATGATCTTGCCATCCGCAGCATAGAGGAGGCCGCCTTCAACAGCATCGATGATGCGATAATTGCCGGCAGGCATGGGCAGCACCTCAATGCGGTTGTTTGCACCGGCGAAGTCAATCACTGTTTTTGGCTGTGGTGTTTCGGCCTTGGGCTCTGCAGCCTGTGATTTGCCTTTTTCCTGTGGTTTTTTGCCCGTCTCCTTGGTTTCTTTGTTTTCAACGGCAGCTTTCACGGGTTCGGTATCCACTTTTCTGGGTGCCAGCCGGGTGCCGTCGTTGCGCAGGGGCAGGGCATAAATGCGTGTGGCATTGTTGTAGAGGTAGTCGAACTCGAAGCTGGAGAAAGCCAGATTGAAGTCGCGGTTGCTGACAAAGAAAATGAATTTGCCATCGCGGCTGAACACCGGGCTGCGATCGGCAAACTGGTCGTCAGTTAGTTGAGTGGCTTTGGCTGTGGGGATATGATAAACCCAAATGGCTGCATTGCCGTTTTCAGATTCTTTGTTGTAGGTTATCCACTCCGAGTCGGGCGAGAAGGCGTAGGAACGTATCTCGTTGAAAGTGGCCCGGTCAATGGTGGTTTGTTTTCCGGTGTTTACATCCAGCAAGAGTAACTGCATAGTACGATTACTGTAAACCAGATATTTGCTGTCGGGCGACCAGATGGCTTCATATTTCCAGGCTTTTGAGCCGGAGGTGAGCTGACGGGGTTTGGCGCTTTTTTTATTTTCAAGCAGATACACTTCGTATTCATCGCTGGCATCGGAGTAATAGGCAATGAAACGGCCATCAGGCGACCATACGGGATAAATTTCCCTGATGCCCTGAGTATTGGTCAGGTTTTCGATTTGTCCGTTTTCGGCAGGTATGCTGAAGATGTCGCCGCGTGCGTCGAATAGTGCTCTCTTACCGGTGGGGGAGAGGCTGAAGCTGTGGATGTTGTCTTTTACGTTCTTGAAATATGGCGTAAGGTTTGGGTTGTCGTAACGGATATTTACCTTAATGGGCTGGTTTTGACCGTTTGTCAGATCGAGAATCCAGAGCTGTCCGCCTTTTTCGTAAACGATCTTACCGTTTTTACCCGAAGGCCACATCACGTCATAGTCCTTGTGAAATGTGAGCTGGTTGAGGGCTTTGGTTTTGGTGTCGTAGCTGTAGAGGTTTAGTCGCAGGTCGCGGTCGCTGGCAAAGAAAATTTTGTCGCCATACCAAATGGGCCACTGGTCGCTGCCGGCCCAGCTGGTAATTTGTTCGGAGGTGTTATTGTTGAGGTCATAAACCCACAATTCGGTTGCCCGGCCGCCTTTGTAGCGTTTCCACGTACGGAATTCACGGTCAACGGGGGTGAAGCAGATTTTGCTGTCATCGGGCGAGAGTGCGGCAAAACCGCCGTTAACGATAGGCAGAGGCTTTTCGGGGGTGCCATCAACCCCAACCAGGAAGTAACGTCCATTGCGGTCGCCAAACGAGGTGCGGTTCGATCGGAAAAGAATGTTTTTGCTGTTTGAAGTCCAGCCCAGCACCACATTGTCGAATCCGCCGCGCGGAGGCATCACGCCCACCGAATTGTAAAACGTCAGCTGCCGGGCCTGTCCACCCTCGGAGGGCATGACCCAGATT
>DAIOUP010000354.1:0-2975 GCA_036759465.1 Bacteroidales bacterium | reverse complement strand
ACCATACACCAAAGAAAACATTGAGGTCACCAACGCGGGCGGCCTTTTCACCAGTCATGCTCATGATGTGGTAAAAAACAAATAAAATGACGGCCATCACAACAGGCAAGCCTAGTCCTCCTTTGCGCACGATGGCCCCCAAGGGCGCACCCACAAAAAACAGGAGCAAACAGGCTATGGAAAGGGTGAATTTCTTGTGCCACACAATTTCGTGTTTGCGGATATTTTCGGCCTGATAGTCGAAGTCGTTGCGGTTGAAACTTACGTTGTCCCGGTTATTACGTGCCGCACTAAGAGCCATTTCGGTGATGTTGAACTGTTCGTTGGGAAGGAAATTGCTTAATACGGGTAGCTTGACGACTGAGGTTTTCTGTGCAGTTGTATCGGGCGTAGCTTGAGCGGGCTTTCCGGCAAGCAGGCTGCTGTCGATTGTGGAAAGGTACTGGTATCGCTTGAAGAACAGATTGGTATAGCGGTCGCGACGCTCATCAAAACGATGCCCCAGCGAATCGATGAAATGCGACAGCTGCCTGAGGTTGAGCATTGTGTAATGGCTCTTAAACAGGTCCTCCTGCGTGCGTGTAAGGTTGAATTCGGAAAGATCGAATTTCAGCCGCTGCTCGCTGAACCGCATACGGTCGAATGGCCTGTTTTCACGATAGTTGCGCGTATTGAAAAGGTCCTGATAATTATAACCGTCAAAGAGGGTGAATATCACATTGCGCTGGTCGGGACTAAGCTCCATATAGCCCCACTCGGCCGTTGTGAGTTTGACATTTCCCATGCGCTCAGTGTGGTCGTATATCTTCACATCGTGAATGGTACGGTTGTCTTTCTCCTTTCGGCCAACACGAATCACATAATTGTCGATGCCGTTGTAAAACACCCCGCCCTCGATGTTGAAGGCAAGTTTCTGCTGCCTGATGTCGTAGAGCAGCGAGCTGAACTTGAGGTTGGCCACCGGAAGCACGTTGTTCGAAAACACGAAGGCTGCAATGCTTATAATTACCGAGAGATAAACCAATGGCCTCATCACCTTCCAGATAGAGATGCCCGAGGCTTTCATGGCTACAAGTTCGTAATGCTCACCAAGGTTACCAAATGTCATAAGCGAGCTGAGCAGGATGGCCAGCGGTAGGGCCAGCGGCACAAAAGTTGCACTGGCATAAAACATGAGCTCGGCAATGAGATGCAGCTCGAGCCCCTTGCCTACCAGATCGTCAACATACTTCCACAAAAACTGAAGAAGCAGGATGAACAGGGCTATAAAAAACGTGAGTACAAGCGGACCTGCGTAGGATCTGAGTATGTATTTGTAAAGCTTGCTCAAAAACCTGCCTTTTTCGGAAAACGTTGGCGCAAAGGTAATAATTGCGCGCATTTGGCTGTTTTTAGTTCCGGGTCGTCCCTAACCTTTTTGTTTAACTTTGGCCACAGATAGTCTTGCTGATGAAACGTTTGCCTTTTTTGATGTTTGCATTTGCCATATCCCTGATTTCCAGTGCACAGCAGAGCGTCAAAGACTCTGTTGTATCCACTGCGCTTTTTCAGGCCAGCTATGCCTTTCAGCTTCCGGCTGGCGACCTGCGTGAACGCTTTGGGCACAACAGCCAGATTGCAGGCGTGATTGGTTACAAGACCAATAAAAACTGGCTTTGGAATGCCCATCTGGGCTTCATTTTTGGCGACCAGGTGAAAGGACGCGAAGAACTTTTAAAGATGATTAGCACCTCAGCCGGCGAAGTGATCGACGGCGATGGCACTTATACCAGCCTTGCATTGTTCGAGCGCGGTTTTCATCTGCTGGGCAAGGCGGGAAAGCTGTTCAGCACCGGAAAACCCAACCCAAACAGCGGCTTTTTTATTCAGGGAGGCCTTGGCTATCTGGCCCATCGCATCCGTATCGAAACGCAGTTTGGCACAGCCCCTCAGCTGGCCGGCGATTATGCCAAAGGCTACGACCATTTGCGCGGAGGATTTGCACACAGCCTGGAAGCCGGTTATTTGTTCATGGGAAACAAACGGACAATGAATTTTTCGGCCGGACTGGAGATCATTAGTGCCTATACAAGGCCGCTGCGCGATTACAGCTTCGACCTTATGGGCCGCGACACCAGAAAATATACCGACCACTACATCGGCCTGAGGGTCAACTGGATGATTCCGGGCTACAGAAGAGCACCCCTCAAATACTATTACTTCTGAAATTTCACTTTTCATAATGCGGCTGCTCTACACCTTGTTCATCATCGTTTACGGCCTGATCATCAGAATGATGTCGCCTTTCAACGAAAAGGCCCGGCTATGGGTCAAAGGCCGCCAGGCAAGCCGTGAAAAGATCAAGTCGATGCAAGCCGATGGCCGGCAATGGTTGTGGTTTCATGCCGCTTCGCTGGGCGAATTCGAGCAGGGCCGCACAGTGATCGAGGCAATAAGAAGCGCAAAGCCCGGATATGGCATTCTGCTCACTTTCTTTTCCCCATCCGGTTACGAAATCCGGAAAAATTACGAACACGCCGATCTAGTGCTTTATCTGCCGGAAGACCGCTTGCCGCTGATCGAAGATTTTTGCAATCGCTTCAATATCAGAGCTGTATTTTTTATCAAATATGAGTTTTGGTACAACCTGCTTGATTGCCTGAACAGAAAAAACATACCATTCTATTTCTTTTCCGTCCGCTTCAGGCCCAGTCAACATTTTTTCAAGGGGTATGGCACATGGTTTTTACATCATCTCAGGCCTGCCCGACACATTTTTGTGCAAGACGAAATTTCGTTCGAACTGCTCACAGAAGCTGGCATAAGCCAATGCAGCATTGCCGGCGACACCCGTTTCGATCGTGTAGCCCAGCTTGCCAAACAAGCTGAACGACTTCCGGAAATCGAAGACTTTGCAGGTCAAAATCCGCTTTTTGTGGCAGGCAGCACATGGCCGGCCGACGAAAAAATTCTCTTGCCTCTGCTTGCTGAACTAC
>DAIOUP010000353.1:0-2980 GCA_036759465.1 Bacteroidales bacterium | reverse complement strand
ATCATACTCTTTGCCTGTGGCGAAGAATTTTACATGATCGCCTTTGCTCAGGGTTCCGTTCATGATGCGGAAATACGCAATGATTCCCCTGAAGGAATTAAAAACCGAGTCGAAGATGAGTGCCTGCAACGGAGCATCAGGATCTCCCTTTGGAGCGGGAATGCGGCTGACAATAGCTTTGAGAACCTCATCGACGCCATATCCCGTTTTTGCGCTAACCCTCAGGATATCTGAACGATCGCAACCGATGAGGTCGACAATCTGGTCTTCCACTTCATCGGGCATGGCGCTGTCCATATCGATTTTATTCATCACCGGGATGATTTCCAGGTCGTTGTTCAGCGCCAGGTAAAGATTGGAGATGGTTTGTGCCTGAATGCCCTGCGTAGCATCGACTACGAGCAATGCACCTTCGCAGGCGGCTATGCTGCGCGAAACTTCGTAAGAAAAGTCAACGTGGCCGGGAGTATCGATAAGGTTGAGCGTATAGAGCTGACCATCCTGCATATACTCCATCTGGATAGCGTGGCTTTTTATGGTGATACCGCGCTCGCGCTCGAGGTCCATACTATCGAGCACCTGTTCTTTCTGCTCTCGCTGGTCGAGCGTATTGGTCAGGTCGAGCAAACGGTCGGCCAGGGTGCTTTTCCCGTGATCGATATGTGCGATGATACAAAAATTGCGTATATGCTTCATGATGGCGCAAATTTACAACAAATGAGGCTTGTTGCTCATCAGCGCTCAAAAATCAGGCTGCACCTGGAGGTAGTTTTAATACCTAATATCCGATTGATCCAGCGCGTTTTCCACCGGATAATGACCGGTATAAATGTTGCCTAAATTACCATCGATGGCAATCATATCGCCACTGCTCACTTTAACTCCGTTGAACCAGCATTGGCGACTGGCTTCGTCCACCTTGAGGTCAATGCAGTTGACCACACAGGTCTTGCCCAGACGAACCGCCGTTACAGCGGCGTGTGAGGTAGCACCTCCCCTGGCCGTGATCAGGCCATCGCAGCCGAAAACCATGCCAATATCGTCGGGCACGGTATCAGGGCGGATGAGAATGATGGTGCTTCCGGGGAATTGCTTACGAAGCTGGTCCATATCGGCCTCGTCGAAGGCCGCCAGTCCATTCATGGCCCCACCGCCTATACCCATGCCACGACCGAGCAGCCTGAGCTCTTCGGGAGCAGCGGTGAATACAGGAATTTCCTGACTGATATTAAGATCCTGATCGCGTGTTTGAAGAATGTACAAATCCTCGGGCCGGCCGGTCTCGAAGGTAAACTCTATCTCCTGCGGACTGTAGCCGTGGTTCTCCGTCAGGTCGGTGGCAATGTCGTAGAGCCTTTTGTAAATTCCAGGAAAGAGCGACTGCAGCGAGTGACCTTCCAGACCAGCCTGAATCCGCTGGGTTTCGCTCACTGGCAAAGGCTTTACCAAACCGGCAACGATATCCTCGCCCTGACTGCGCAGGGTGAAATCGCCGAACAGGTGCACGCCGGGCCTGCCCCGTTTCGGACTTTGCGTGAAAAGAACCCCAGTACCCGACTGGTCGTCGATATTGCCCATTACCATTTTTTGCACAATTACCGCCGTGCCCCAGTTGTCAGAAATTTGCAGATGTCTGCGGTAAACAAATGCCCTTTCCGACGACCATGACTCGAAAACCATATTAATCGTGCGAAGCAACTGCTTGACCGGATCTTCCTCAAAACGAACATTATGGTCTGCCAGCACTTGCTTGTAAGCCATGGCAATCTGCTTCATCTGATCGGCGCTGAACTGTACCTTCTGCTTCACCTGATCGCGGCGCTTGAAAGCAATCATCACCGAGTCGAAGGTGTCGCGTTCGATGCCGTGCGCCATGCCCCAGCTCTGCAAAAGCCGGCGGTATGAGTCCCAGATTGTCCATGAATACCTGGGATTGACGGCAATACGCCCGGCAAGTTCGTCATTCAAACCCACGTTGAGTAAGGTGTCCATAGCTCCGGGCATCGAAATGGCCGTGCCCGAACGCACCGAAAGCAACAAGGGTTGGTCGGACTCTCCATAATGGCAACCGGTTAACCTTTCGAGGCGTCGGAGGTGCTTCAGTATGAGCTCATGAAACTCCTTCTGCAAGGCCGGCAGCGCATTGATGGTGCTGTTGCGCCTGAATACCTCCGAAGTGATGACAAAACCATGGGGAACAGGAAACTTCCTGATTAAAAGCTTCTTAAGATGAAATGCCTTGCTCCCGAGAAACACCTGATTGTCCATCTTGGGTGTAGCTTCATCAAGCGGGCTAATGACCATCTCGGAATTGTAGGTCATAATATCGGATATCAGGCGGTTATCGAGTCGGTCGTCCATGCTGCGGAGCGATTGCATGATGCGCGCCACAAAATTGTCGAGCGGTTGAACCAGAAAAGCTTCGGCTATAACGTCGCGGTGAAATTCTTCAGATTTTTTGCTTATAAGCTGAGCCAAATCCTTATCATTGAGCTTATTATCCGGGTCAAAAAGCTGGGGTATGATAATTTTTAGCGGGTATTCGTATGATTTCAGGAAGTACTTGATGATGATACGCCGCACATCCTGAGCCAGAAACTGGAAGATATTGATGTATTGATCGAACGAGAAGCTGCGTGAAGTGAGGCTGTAGCGCAGCATTTGAAGATTGGAGTTGAAACTTTGGTTGGTGATTCCGTCGAGCTCGAGACCGTCGCGGAAATACTCGAGTATGACATTGATTTCTTCGAGGGTAGTGGCCGAGATATAATCGAGGTTGATGCTTTCGACTACCTTTTCCATCAGCCTGGTGGCCACCTTCTCGAGCCTGAAGGTGAGACCGAGGGCTTCGAATTTATCTTCACGATAAACGCCGTACATCGAAGGAATACCAATGGCAATATGGCGCTTGTGGTAAATGTGCTCCCAGCTTTCGCTCTCGGCCGGATTGAAGATAATCTTCTTGAGCCTGTTCATAAAG
>DAIOUP010000352.1:0-2992 GCA_036759465.1 Bacteroidales bacterium | reverse complement strand
TAATTGAGCTTCATGAGCGAATGTTTGAACTGGCTTTGCCAGCGCAGATGAGGCTTTCCGCTTTTGATTACCAAAGCCTGGTGCAGATCGGTGTTGGAGAGTCGCTGCCGCGAATAGGGGTTGTAGAGCATCACCGCTCCGGGAAGACCACGGTCGGATTGGTCGAAAAGCACATGCCAATGCAAGGTGGTATTGCCTTTACGGACATTCAGCCGGCTTTGCCAGGCCAGATTTTCCACATCAGAATTGAGCCGTTGCTGCCATTGTGGCTCCTGGGCTCCGTTTTGCAAGATGTAGCGATATGTACCACTGGCTTTTGTATAGCGCAGGCCGGCCTGCAAATCCGACATTTTGCTCATTTTGAAGGCCAAACGGGCAAAAGGTTGCCACAGCCCTGAAGAGCCGGTGGCTATGCCGGCATGCCAGTTCGTTGTTCGCTGAGACCAATCTGGATTTAGTGAGGTCAAAGCCACCGAGGAGGCCGAGGCAAACCAGCGGGCCGGACGAAAAACATTGTCCGGGCCGCCACTGGCTAAAGTGATGCTTTCTGTGGTTTCCAGGGTAAGGCGACCGAGGTCGATCTGGCCCGAGGCCGCTTCCGAAAGGGGGATGTCGTCAACAAAAACTGCGGTGTGCTGAGCACCCAGGCTGCGCAGGTTGACCGTTTTCAGGCCGCCGATGCCGCCATAATCGCGGATATTTAATCCGGCAAAATAAGCCAATGCATCGGCGAGGCTGCGGCTACCTGTTTGAAGCAATCCGCGGGCATCCATTTGTTGCAAAGGCAAGTTTGAAACGGGGGCAAGCATTCGGCTTGCAGGAACTTCCACCTCCCTGAGCAGCAAGGTGTCGGGTGGTGTTTGTCCTTTTGTTGTGACAAACACCACCGCCAGCACGGCCACATACCAAAACGAATGCCTGATTTTCATGTTTCTAATGCTGCCTGATCAGTTTGAACGTTTGCGACTTACCGCCATCTGCCACTTTAACGATATAAACACCGGGCTTCAATTGAGAGGTGTTGATGCCGGCCTGTTCGCCGACAAGACGGGTTTCCAATTGCAGCTGGCCAGTGAGGCTGAATACGCTCACAAGCGCACCATCGGTTGCCACGATGTTCAGGTTTTCACGGAAAGGATTGGGATAGACGACAACAGCTGGGTTGGTGACAACCGGTAAGCCAACCATCTGAGCAGGGCGGGCAAGACTCAGATTGTCAATGCAGAAGTAGGCCGGGGTGTTCATGCCATACATGCCCACATCCGACGATTCGAGGTCGAATCGCAGGCTTTTTACCGGGCCAAGGCTGCTCAGGTCGAGCCAGCGCCAGTCGGTTACTATATAATCGAGCCTGTTGTCGGCAAAGCGGTAGTCGGCCAGGTAGAATTCCTTGATTGGCGTTATTGAGTTGTCTTGTCTTACGCCAAACACTTTGAGTTTGAAATAGTCGGGGTCGTTGCCCGTAGGGCCGCCAAACTTTTTGGCATAAGGATCGCCATCGCGCATCGAAAGGGCCGCCATGGTGGAATTGGTTACATAAAGGCCATTGACGATGAATATGCTGTCGTTGATAAAGTTGACCTCAACAGGAAGAGTGTTGTTTGTACCGCTTAGGAAATCGGTTGGCACGTAAGCAAGTGCATAAATATCATTATCCTGAACATTGGCGCTCATGCCGCCACCGGCGATGGCGCTGTATTGGTTCGTCCAGCCGGGTGTTGTTGTATTTCGCGTATTGCTGTAAGCCCAACCACTCCAGGATGCCCAGGCTGTATTGTAGTTGTTGGGAAATAAAGCCCTTCCGCTTGCAAAGCCACCCGATCCATCAGAGCCATTCCAATAGCCTCCGGCATTCAGGGTAAAATGATCGAAATGGCTGATGCGAAATTGTTCGCCGGCATTGATGATCCCCACGGCATCGAGGTCGAAACCACCCGAGGCAAACGGCGTAGGGAAAGGATCGTTCACTTTGTTGCCCTGTGCGTCGTGAGTAGCAAATGCGGGATTAATGCTTCCCACCGCATCGATAATGCGCACAAAACGAATGTTGTTGAGATCGATGCCTGCGCTGTCGGCCAGATCGCTCAGTTCGAAAGGGGTGCCAAAGCCCTGGCGGTATTTGCCTGCCAGGTTATGCAGATTGGTAGGATCAATGGGATCGAAAGCGCCTATCTGTGATTGGGTTTGGGTGAGCGAGACGGCCGGAAAACGTACAAAGCGCTGGCCATCGGAGCTTACTTCGACAAATCCCAGCTCGAGAAAATTGTCGGAAAAACTGTTTTCGAACACGGCAAAGTCAAAGCCCGGGCCGTTGACAAGGGGTCTGTCGAAGGTGAGGGTTGCCGCCCCGCCGTCGCCAAGGCTTACAACCTCGGTGGAGGAACCCTGTGCCTGCCCTATGGCATTTGAAAATAATCCAAAACTGGCCCTATTCGACCCATTAACGTAAATGCTGGTATCGGAAATATTTACGAATCCGCGTACAATTTGGGCGCCAGAGGCCCAGGTTTTGAACGCGGCGGCGTCTTTGTGAATGGCCGTACTGCCAGGCTGGCCTGCGGCGGGAGGAAAAGGGCCCTGAGTAAAAGCGCTGGTGGCATAGAGCCCGATGGTGATGCAAATTGTGAGCCTAAAGGCATGACGAAAAAAAGTTCCGGAAAAAGGTAAATTGTGTAACATATGAAATTGGTTTTGGGTGATTAGAACAGGCTGCAGGATATTGTTCTCCGGGCTCAAACAATCAGGCCTGTTGTCCCAAAACGACCTATCAGTTCGTTCGGCGGGGGTTGAAGAGGTGTAGGAAATCTTTCCCCATGGGAGTTTCCACTTGCTTTTTGGCAAAGGCAAATAACTCCTTTCGTTCCGTGGCAAAGGCAAACGGATTTTTTGGATGAAAAAGCGCGACAAACCATTCATAAACCGTTGGTTTTGGTTATCAAATGGTAACTCGCGGGAAAAATGGGGAAGCAAACAATACACCTGGTGTATGGCC
>DAIOUP010000351.1:0-2999 GCA_036759465.1 Bacteroidales bacterium | reverse complement strand
GCGCCGATGATACTGCGATACAAACGTGGGAAAGTAGGTCGTCGCCGCCCCATACGAAAACCCCGAAGCGTAAAAGCTTTCGGGGTTTTTTGATTGTGTCTCTTCGATTATTCCTAAAAAAAATAAAGGGCTGCTTTTTGTTAACATGCAGCCCCTACTTTTAAAGTGTTGGTTAATGAAGGACTTAGTTGAAAGTTACAGACTTTAAGTTATCCATGCCCAAGTGAATGGCTTCCTCATTCATCGGAATGAGCTTGTGGTAGCGTTCGGGCAACGACTTCTTCAATCCCCTAATAACGTTTTCAAGCTCGACCACCGGTTTGACCTTAAGATAAGCGCCAAGAACGATCATATTGAAAATTTTGGTATTACCCATCTCGGAGGCTAAGCGTGCACCTTCAATCTGATAGATGTTGATGTCTTTTCTGACCGGATGGCGGGTTATGCCGTTAGGGTCGTATAGTAGCGTTCCACCGGGCTTTACCGACTTTTCGAACTTATCCATCGACTGCTGGTTCAGGATTATTGCCGTATCGAAAAAATTCAGAATCGGTGAGCTGATACGCTCGTTGCTGAGGATAACGGTTACATTTGCCGTGCCTCCTCGCATCTCGGGGCCATATGAGGGCATCCAGCTAACCTCCTGATCCTGCATAATACCACTGTAAGCCAGTATTTTGCCCATGGAAAGCACGCCCTGGCCTCCAAATCCTGCTATGATGATTTCTTCTGTCATTTGCTTTAGGTTTTGGTTACTTCGCCATTTGACCATCAACTTTAATATCGCCAAGTGGATAAAATGGGAACATATTATCCTCCATCCATTTGTTGGCCTCGTTGGGTGTCATCTTCCAACCGGAATTGCAGTTCGAAACAATTTCGACGAAGGAGAGTCCGGTTTTTTTATCACGCTGGTTTTCGAATGCTTTTTTAACTGCCCGTTTGGCTTTGCGCACTGCTGCCGGGGTATGAACCGCCTGACGCGTAACGAAATATGTGCCGGGAAGGTGTGCAATCAGTTCGGTGATTTTCAACGGATTGCCCATAATATCTACATCACGGCCGTAGGGCGATGTTGACGATTTCATGCCCGGCAGGGTAGTGGGAGCCATCTGACCGCCAGTCATGCCATAGATACCGTTGTTGATGAAGATGATCACGATGTTTTCGCCCCTGTTGCAGGCGTGAATGGTCTCGCTGGTGCCAATGGCGGCGAGGTCTCCGTCGCCCTGATAGGTAAAAACGATTTTGTCGGGCCAAACCCTTTTGATGCCTGTTGCCACAGCCGGAGCACGACCGTGGGCAGCCTGAGTCATATCGATATTCATAAACTCATAGGCCAATACAGAACATCCAACCGGAGCTACACCAATCGTATCTTCCTCAAGGCCAAGCTCTTCGATCACTTCCATAATCACCCGATGGGCAGTGCCGTGACCGCAGCCAGGACAATAGGACAGTGTTTTATCGGTAAGCAGTTCAGTTTTCTTATAAACCAGATTTTCCGGTTTTACGATTTCTTCGAAACTTATATTAGCCATATTATCAGCCTCCTATCACTTTTTCTTCGAGGGCATGGAGTACTTCTTCAGGCGTGTGTATGACGCCTCCAAACCTTCCGAAATGTTCAACTTTGGCGCAACCTTTTACGGCCAGCATAACATCCTCTACCATCTGTCCGGCACTCATTTCTACGGCCAACCATCCCTTGACGCCGTTTTTGCAGTAAGTCTGCAAGGCTTTCGAAGGGAAGGGGAAAAGGGTGATCAACCTGAGCAGCCCTGCTTTAATCCCTTTGCTTCTGGCAAGCTGCACCGACTTTTGTGCAATGCGTGCACTAGAACCATAGGCTACCAAAATGTACTCAGCGTCCTCACACTGAATAGCTTCGAAACGCACTTCGTTTTCCTCAATCACCTTGTACTTGGCCTGAAGGTGCTTGTTGTGCTCCTCCATCTCGTGAGCCTCCAGATCGAGCGAGGTGATGATACGACGGTGGGTGCCCTTTTTCTTGCCAGTTGTAGCCCATGGGTTTCGGGCAATAACCTCTTCATCCGATAGCCTCGGAATGGGATCGAAAAGCTCTACTTTTTCCATCATCTGACCAATGATGCCATCAGCCAGAATAAGCACGGCTATTCGGTATTTAAAGGCAAGCTCGAAACCAAGTTTCACGAAATCAGCCATTTCCTGTACAGAGGCTGGAGCCAGAACTATCTGACGATAGTCGCCATGACCGCCGCCCTTCACACTCTGAAAATAGTCGGCCTGCGATGGCTGAATGGTTCCCAGACCTGGGCCTCCACGAACGACATTGGCGTAAACGCAGGGAAGTTCGGCGCCTGCAATATAGGACAAGCCTTCCTGTTTCAGGCTTATTCCCGGACTTGATGATGTGGTCATCACTTTTTTGCCGGCTCCGGCAGCGCCGTAAACCATATTGATTGCCGCCACTTCACTTTCGGCCTGAAGCACGACCATTCCGGTGCGCTCCCAAGGTTTTTCGGCCATCAGGTATTCAATAACCTCCGATTGCGGAGTGATCGGGTAGCCAAAATATGCATCAGCTCCAGCCCTGATAGCGGCCTCTGCTAACGCCTCGTTACCCTTCATCAGACGAAGATCGCCCATAATACTTTATTTATCAATTATTTAAGTTAATTTTACTTTGTAAACGGTGATTACACCATCCGGACAAACGATGGCGCAATTGGCACAACCAATGCATTCATCAGGTTTTTCCATAAATGCATAATTGTAGCCTTTGCCGTTCACTTCTGCTGCCAGGCTGATGACTTCGGTGGGGCAGGCTGGAATACACACCCCGCAACCCTTGCATTTTTGAACATCAACCACTATGGCGCCTTTGATTTTTGCCATTTGTAACAGTGTTTATATTTTCACAAACAAATCTAAGCAATCGATTACAGTTGCCGTTGCCTGAGCACTGCTTTTTTAGACTTTGGAACCTAATTTATAAGTGTTATAAACTGTAATGT
>DAIOUP010000350.1:0-3003 GCA_036759465.1 Bacteroidales bacterium | reverse complement strand
TCCCTGCGGTGTAAGCTTTTTTCGTGCATAGAGCAGCAAACCTACCAGCAGCAATATCACCGTCAAAAAGAAAATGATGCTGACGATGACTACGGTTCCGGTTCCGGTAACTAAGAGTGTCATGTTATCCAACTTAGTGTTACAATTACAATTTAATGCCGAGGAAGCTCATGAAAGCGATGCCCATGAGTCCGGTAATAATAAATGTTATGCCCAATCCGCGGAGCGGAGCAGGAATGTGCGAATAACGAATCTTTTCGCGAATGGCTGCAATACCCACAATGGCGAGGAACCAGCCTATGCCCGAACCAAGACCGAACGAGGTGGCTTGCGCAAGACTCTGGTATTCACGTTCCTGCATGAAAAGCGAACCACCGAGTATGGCGCAGTTAACTGCTATGAGAGGAAGAAAGATGCCGAGCGAGGAGTAGAGCGCAGGGCTGAACTTTTCAACCACCATCTCTACCAGCTGAACCATCGACGCGATAACTGCTATAAACACAATGAAGCTCAGGAAGCTAAGATCCACGTCGGCAAAATCTTTGCTGATCCAGGTGAGGGCACCGGGTTTGAGCACATAGTCATTGAGCAGGTAATCGACCGGAACGGTGATGCCCAGCACAAAAATGACGGCGATGCCCAAACCTACCGAGGTGTTGACGGTCTTCGATACTGCCAGGTATGAGCACATACCCAGAAAGTAGGCGAAGATCATATTGTCAACAAATATCGACTTTACGAAAATGCTGAATATTTCTTGCATGGTTGTTGGTTTTTCCGGTTAGCGATTATTTTTCCTCAACAAGCTCGGGATTGCGCGAGCGCTGAATCCAGATGATTATGCCCACAATAATAAGCGCCATGGGAGGCAGGATCATAAAGCCGTTGTTGCGATAACCCAAATCGTAAAACGCCTGGGGAACAATGTGATAGCCCCAAATAGTGCCCGATCCAAAAAGCTCACGCACCAGACCAACCATGATCAGGATAAGCCCATAACCGAAGCCATTTCCTATTCCGTCGAGCAGCGATGGCCATGGCTTGTTTCCCATAGCGAATGCTTCGAGTCGGCCCATGATAATACAGTTTGTGATGATGAGGCCAACAAAAACTGACAATTGTCTGCTCACATCATAAACGAAAGCTTTAAGTACCTGGTCGACGAGAATTACGAGGCTTGCGATAACCACAAGCTGAACGATTATACGAATTCGCGGAGGAATGCCATTACGAAGCAATGAAATGATCAAATTGGCAAATGCTGTTACTACGATTACCGATAAAGCCATGACAAAGGCTGGCTTAAGCTTGGCGGTTACAGCAAGTGCAGAGCAGATTCCGAGCACCTGAACGGTGATAGGGTTGTTCAGGTTGATCGGGTTGGTGAGCAGTTTGCGATTTTTAGCCGAAAATAGTGGCTCTTTTTCTTTAGTAGCAGCGCTCATGGTTATCCGATTTTTTTGATGTAGGGTTCATAACTCTCCAAAACATTGCGAATCATATCGCTCACACCATTACTGGTGATTGTACCACCCGAAATGGCATCAACTGCATGATTGCGCATCGAGGCATCCAGGTTAGCCACACCCCCTTTTACAACTTGAATGGATACAAATTTTCCATTGTCATCAAAAAGGGTTTTTCCGGGAAACTGATCAGTGAAAATTGGTGTGGTGATTTCGGCACCAAGGCCAGGGGTTTCCGATTTGTGGTCAAAAGTTACCCCGATTACGGTATTGAAATCATCACGAAGGGCAATATTTCCCCAAACAGGCCCCCAAAGGCCAACCCCTCTCACCGGGATTATATAAATCGTTTCTCCATTCTTGTTTGCCTTAAATATGGGCAACTCGAACGGACGCTTCATCGACTTGTTGTAAAGCTGTTCTTTCAGGTTTAGGCCAAAAGCCTTCGATTTTTCTTTTCCAGCACCGGAGAAATCATCTACCACTTCGCCATCCTGATTAATCACAATCATATTGGTGATGGTGCTATTGAACAGGTCAATCGCGTTTTTTGCATTGACGTCTTTGAAGCCGGCGGCTTTTAAAATACTCGTCATTTTATCAACAGCCTCGTTGCGTTCCTGCATGGGCTTAAGCAGCATGGCCGCAGCCGAAAGTACGGCAGCCACGAGGATAACCATAATGCCGGCGTAGCGGAATATATATGCGTTACTATACATTGCTTGACGTTTTTAATGGTTTATAATCAGGCTGCAACGGCTGCTTTGGCGCGTTTCAGACGCTTCTTGATGTTCGACTGGATAACGTAGTGATCGATAAGCGGGGCAAATACGTTCATCAACAAGATGGCAAGCATCATTCCCTCGGGATATGCCGGATTGAATACCCTGATTAGAACGGCGATAACCCCGATAAAGAATCCATACCAGATTTTTCCAACACCCGTTTGGGCTGCCGACACCGGATCGGTGGCCATAAATACTGTTCCGAATGCAAATCCACCCATAACTAAATGGTAGTAAGCGGGCAATTGCATATAGGCATTGGCACCAATGAGGTTGAAGATTCCGCCCATAACCAAACCTCCCGCAACAACAGAAAGCATAATTCGTAGGCTGCCAACCCCGGCTGCAACCAGGATCACCGCACCAATAAGAATAGCCAGCGTGGAGGTTTCGCCAATACTTCCAGGTATGAAACCAAAAAACATATCTGAGAACGAAGGAATCTTGTCAGCCTCACCAACTAAAAGATGTCCCAAAGCCGTAGCACCAGAATAGGCATCGGCTTTTTCGGCAATCCAAACCTTATCGCCCGACATTTCGGCCGGGTGGGCAAAAAACAGGAATGCACGGGCAGTTAAAGCCGGGTTGAGGATGTTCATACCAGTTCCGCCAAAGACTTCTTTACCTATAACTACGGCAAAAGCGGTGGCAACGGCAACCATCCAGAGGGGAACATCCGGCGGCATGACGAGCGGGATAAGCATACCGGAAACCAGGAAGCCCTCGTTGACTTCGTGTTGACGCACCTGGGC